>JADIMY010000063.1 GCA_017694345.1 Candidatus Onthovivens merdipullorum
TACAATTCAATATAAAAACAAATAAAGTAATATTAATATGTACTCAACTAGCTCATTAATCATTTTAAAATTAAACGATGAGGATATAAGTAAAGTAAAACGTTTTGACGTTGAAAAGTTAATTGAAACCAATTTTAGGGTATCAAATAGCGTTGAAACAAAACCACTACCTCATAAGGAAATACAACTTACTGAAAAATATATCAGTATATATGTCAATTATGATAGTCATATTGAAAATGTCGGCAGAACATTAATTGATTATTTTAAAAATTATGATGATATTCTTAACCTAATTTTAGGCGGAAATTGTCAAGAATTATGGCAATGTTATGTACCTTATATTATCTACGATGATTTTGATACGGTTATACCGAGGCAAACTAATGATATTGAATCATTTTTGACTGAATATAAACAAGATTACAATTATTTATTTGACGGAAATGAATGGAAAGTTTCAACATGGTCTGACCCTTTTTCATTCGCTAACTTAAATGATTTAATTAATGAAATTAAAGAAAAAAACTATAAGTTAAGGCACAATCTATAATTACTTCTTTTTTATAATAAAATGTCTATTTCTATTAATTTAGAAGTAGACATTTTTTATATTAATTATTAACATATATTATCAATGAAAATTATTCTATATTATATATAATCCTTATATTTGCAGTATAAAAATTAAAGCAACATACAATTATGGCAACAAGAAAACAGATTAAAATTAGAAAGAAAACTAATGAGCTTATTGACGATGCTTGTAAGTTTATGAAAAAGAAATTGAATGAGCGTGTAATGATTTGTAATGCGATTAATTGGGAAAATGTCGAAGATAATTATGTTATCCCAAAGGAAATATTATGTGCTTTATTAAAAGAATGCGAAAACCAATATTGTTGGTTAGCTAATAAGAAAAATGTCAACAATATATATAATCAAATTTAACAATTAAAATACCATTAATTGAATTAAATTGGTTATCTTTGTGATGTAAAAAATGAAATGATGTCAACAATTTAAAGAAACAAGATTATGAAAAATATTTGGAATATCGTTGGAGAGAATAAAAAAGAAGCGATTGAACTTATTAAAAAGAATATAGGCGTAAATGTTGAACTTGATTTTTCCAAAAATCATACAGAAGAAGAAATTGAAACGGAAGAATGCTTCCCATTTGCCTTAATTTCTGATAGGCACTTTACCATTAGAGATTGTGCGATTGGTAAGGTTAAACTTATAAAAAATAAAGGCACAAATAAGAGCGATAGTCTTGAAATGTACGTCAATGAGTGGGAAGAATGGGTAAGCATTTCTGAATGTCTATCAGCAACAGAGAATAATGTCTATTTGGCAATCGAAGAATTTTTTAATAAGAATTAACAAATAATATTTGCAAATTATAGGATAAATACCTATCTTTGCAGTGTTGAAATTAAAAATGCAAAATAATTATGGAAGATAAATATGCTGATTTAACCAATGAAGAATTGAAAGAATTATTTGAAGATATTAAAGCCGATTATTGGATTGATTATTGTCAAACTAATTATATTGATTAATAAAAAAACATAAAACTATTTAATGTGATGCTTTATTAGCATATTTTTAATCAAAATAACAATAAAAAAAAGATTAAAAATATGTCTAATAAAAGAATGTTCTCAAAAGAACAAATGGAAAAAATTGTTAAAGATAGTTTTACTATTGCTGATGTTTGTAGAAAATGCGGTTGGAGTGCAACTAGTGCAAATTATAATATAGTTAAACGATATATAAAAGAATATAATTTAGATACAAGTCATTTTACTGGACAAAAAACAAATATTGGAAATATTTTGAACAAACATAATGAGAAAAATGTATATGATTATTTAACAAAAGAATCTTATGTAAAGGGCACAACTTTAAGATTAAAATTAATAAAAGAAGGACTAAAAAAGCATCAATGCGAAAGATGTAAAAATATAGAATGGGAAGGTAAACCAATACCATTACAAGTTCACCATATAAATGGAGACCATAATGATAATAGACTTGAAAATTTAAAATTATTATGCCCTAATTGTCATGCACTTACTGATACATATTGCGCTAAAAACAGAAAAGATGCTAAAAAACCAAAATATTGCGAAAAATGTGGAAAGCCTTTAAAATGGAAAAATGCTAAGTTATGTACAAAATGTGCAGCAGAAGAAAGAGGAATAAAAGAAAGAAAAGCTGAAAGACCTTCAAAAGAAGATTTATTTGAATTAATTAAAACAAAATCTTTTTTAGAAATTGGTAGAATGTACGGAGTTTCAGATACTGCGATTAAAAAATGGTGTAAATCATATAATTTACCTTATAGAAAAAAAGATTTAAAATAATAGCGAAAGCAATAAGGATTGTGCTCGTAGCTCAGTTGGTTAGAGCATTGGATTTTTAATCCAAGGGTCATGGTTTCGAATACCATCGGGCACACGATAATTCTCCATAGTTTAACGGATAAAACGAAGGTCTTCTAAACCTTAAATCATAGTTCGATTCTATGTGGAGAAACACTTTTTATAATTTCTATTTAATCCAAATTTATAATTTTTATATTTTATATGTATAAAAATTATAAAATCTATGGAAATAATAGGATATTGTAAAAAGCACGGTATAACTGAATTTGTTTATCGTGGTAAAAATAAAGATAAATGTATATGTAAATTATGCGAACAAGAAGCTGTTTCAAAAAGAAGAAAATTAATTAAAGAAAAGCTAATTGACTATAAAGGCGGAAAATGTGAAAAATGCGGATATAATAAAAATATACACGCACTAGAATTTCATCACATTAATCCAAATGAAAAAGAATTTACAATATCATCTAAAAATATAAGTTTTAAAGATTTAAAAAAAGAAGTTGATAAATGCGTTTTATTATGCTCAAATTGCCATAGAGAAATACATGATAAAATAAAAGAGAATGAAAGTAAAGAAAAAGAACAATTTTATAAGGATAAAGCGGAAAGAGATTTAATTATGATTCAAAATGGAGACATAAAATTAGATATAATTAAGACAAAAATAAATAATTTTATCGATATTCCATTGGAAGAAATATATAACGAACATTATACAAATAAATTATCAATTTCTGAATTATCTAAAAAATATAATTGCTCAATTTCAACTATTAAAAGACGATTATTAAAATATAAACAACTGATGAAAAATTTATAATTTTAATTATATTTTAACAAATAAAACTTGAATATGTAAATATTTATGTTTATATTTGTAGTGTGATTAATAAAAAACGAATATCGCGGTTTAGAGAAGCGGAATCTCGTGGTGCTCATAACTCCAAGTCGGTGGTTCGACTCCACCAGCCGCAACAATAAAAAAGATAAGATTAGTTCTTTGAAATTTTTAACAAATAAAACTTGCAAGATATTATATTTATTACTATCTTTGCAATGTAAAAATAAAATATACAATTAGTGAATTGAGCAGTTACTTCGGTTAATATTATTTTTTCGAAACAAAGATGATTAGAAGGTTCGAATCCTTCATTTCTGTTCTAAATGTTCTATTGTATTATGCGGCTTTAGTGTAACGGATTTAGCACGATTAACATACCTGTTAATAAGAGTGGTTCGATTCCATAGGCTTGCTCCAAAATGACTTAATTAGTGTGAATTAGAGTTACTTCGTTATGTTTTGGAATGATTTTATAAACTCTAATGATTATTCTATTAAGTCTTATTTTGCGGATAAAGTGTAATGTGGCTGCACGTCTGAAAATCCATTCAGAAAGGCTCGTTCAAGGCGAGAATCCCGCTCTAAAGATAATAGTGTACTGAAAGAGTTACTTCGAGCAATAAACTTTTAATTTATCACGCTGATATTTTTAACACTCTTTCAATTGTTCTTTATCTTTTTAACATCTTGAGGTGTAGCTCAGAGGCAGAGCAACAGACTGTTAATCTGTGGGTCGAGGTATCGTAATCCTCCACCTCAGCTAACTAAAATTAACATTTTATAATATGGGTGTGGTGAAGTCGGTATCACGCTACATTTGGGATGTAGAGATTTTCGCAGGTTCGAGTCCTGTCACCCATACATAAATCCCTTACAACACAGTACCTTATGGTATGAAAATATATGTAGCTATAGATGCTATATTGGATAGAGTAAAGGTACAGGGTGACACTTTAGTAATTATTGCAAGAGTTATTAATGACAAAAAGTAGGGTCGGGACCTTAGTAAGGGGCTAATAGGATTGTGTAGAGATGGTAGGTTGAATCCCTGCATTAACAAGGTGGTTAATAAGTTTTCTTGCAGAAAACACTACATAAACAATCATAAGTAGAGTACTATGCTTATGAGCCTATAATGGGGAGGTAGCATAAATGGATAATGCACTAGATTTGCAATCTAGAAGATTGGGTTCTAGTCCTGTCACCAATACATTTTTTTGTTAGTCTTTCATAGCTAGGGAGAGACATTAATTATGCTAGATTATAGGATTATCCTTATTATTAGCCCAAGTTGTAAAGTCAAGGCTTTCTCGTATTGGTAATAATTTAAAATCCTATATTGCGCACATTATGCAGATATGGTGTAATTGGTAGCCACGATAGACTTAGAATCTATTGCAGAGATGTGTTAGGGTTCGAATCCCTATATCTGCACCATTATATTTCATAATAATTGTTGTTGTTGGTTTAAATGGGTTAAAGGTTATAATATCTTTAGCCCATTTTTTTTATTTATTAACATCTATAATTTTCATAAATAATATATTATTTTTATCTTTGCAATGTGATAAAAACAACAAATGGTTTAACTTAAAAAACAAATAGATTATGGAAGAAATTAAAAGCCTTTATTTAGTTGAATTAATTAAAGAAATACCTTATTTAAACTTTAAAATTGGAACAAAATTTGAGTTTCCTGATACGATTGAACAAGTTGGTGCTGAAATGATTTATCATTATAATCGTGATTTTAATAATGTTATTGAAGATTCAAATGTAGTAAGAATGCTATATAATTATTTCATCTTTGATATTTTAAACAACTCTAAAGGCAATGATTATGTGAAACTTATAAATAAAGTTGAAGTTGGTAATATTTATATAACCACAAATAAAAAAATCGCAGGAGAACTTAAAGAAATTAATCCATATAATTTAAACGAAGAAGGTAATCGCATGTCTTATATGTGTACTTTATCTAATAATAATGAATTTTTTACTATATTTGACTTGATTGAATGCAAATTAAAATTTGATATAGATTCTTTAAACTTCATTTTTAATAAAATAAAAGATTCTGATAAAACATTAAATTTTCAAATTTTGAGATTAGGTAAAGACAATTCATATATTATTATTTTAAATAAAGTCTATTGCACAAATACACTTAAAGAAAAAATAATGACTATTGCAGAATCATATAATTCATTTGATTCATTAGAATTAAATAGATGCGTTTTAGCGTCAAATTCAGTGAATAAATGTTGTTTGACTTTAACGAAAGTATAATTATAAATTTCAGATTTTATTTCGGCTGATATATAATATAATTTATATCAGCCTTATTTTTTTTGATAAAAGCCTATTCAATAGTTGAATTAGAATAAATTCAATATCTTGCAAATGATTCAAACTAATTTAACTACAAATTAAATCAAATTAACTACACAGCATATTTAACATTTATTAGTATTAATAATTTTATAGTCTATATAATAATGCTTATCTTTGCAGTGTGATAAGAAAGAACATTATTTTAATAACAACTTAAACAGCAACAATTATGAAACAAGTAATTTACACAAATGGAAAAATTGAAAACCTTGATAGAAAAGTTAATGAGAACTATAACGAATTAACAGAAAATCAGATATTGCAAGTTATTTCTTATATGTGGAAAAAACACATAGAAATGTTTGGTTTTACGCCTAAACAAATATATAACGCTTATAAAAAACTTGGCATCTCTGTTGATAGCATAGTTCAATTTGAATATTTCCCTAAAGATACGCCTTTGAAGGGGATTGTTTTAATTAAAGAAGATGTTGCATACAACGTACCAAAAAAAAGGAAAGACTTGTGTTTGTTAAGCCAATATATTGCGCCTTATAGTTATTTCAACGTATCAGCAAATAAAGTCTTTGAGAAATTATTTTTTGACAAATATCTAGAATTAGATAAAGAACCTTTTGTTTGGTATGAAACAAAGAGCGTTAATATTGAAAATTTACTTAATAAGAAAATAAGTGATATTCTTGAGTTTAAAGAACTCACATTAAGTGAAATTATAAAAATTTTAACGAAAAAAGAGGAACTTTCAAATTATCTCAATAAAGAAATAAAGATAAGAAATATTCGCACCTATTTTGATTGTGATTGGATATTTCTTAGTTATAGAGCAAAGGATAATATTCATAGAACTATAACATATAATATCAAAATCGAATCATTTGTAAATGGTAATATTGATAAGATTATTGAATATGACGAAATTTCTAATCGCTATTTGTTAAATTCCTTATCTAAGAATGATTTACAATATCGCCAAAATAATGAAATTATAAAATCTTTTTTTGAGTTTGTCAAATCATTAAAAAAATAAGAAATCATTGTTGTATAGTTTTATAAAGGTTATTTAACATTGTCACCTTGCAAGATATTGATTTATTCTTTATCTTTGCAAGGTGATTAAGAAACAACAACACTAACAAATAAAAAACAACAAGATTATGAAAACAACTTACTATGTATTTTCAGTAATGCCTTATTACGAAAATCAAATTCACGCTATTGGCATATACAATTCTATCGTAGTTATTAAAAATGAAGTTAAACGTTACTTCGTAAAGAAAGGCTATTCGCATAAAGAAATAAAATCAATAATATATAATTTATTTGAATCTGAATTATTTCATTATAAAGATAATGAAAATAATGACTATTATATTCAAATAACAGAAACAGAAATAAATCATTCTAATTTCTAACAAAACAGCGGCATTATGAAAAAATATACAATAGCTTATATTAGAGCGTTTGGAAATGACGGAACATGTTACAGACAAAGGATTACAATTCGTTTAACTCAAAATGAACTTAAAAATTTAAACAAGTATATTTTAGATAGAGAAAAAGATGTGCGTACATTTTATCCAAAACCATTAGTCAGTGGAAAGAATTATATCACTATTACAACCGTTAATATTATTTCAAAATATATTGGCTGTATTGATTGTGATAACGATGCACATAAAAGATTTAAAACTGATTGCAATACAATAGTTGTAATTAAACTATTCGAAAAATAATAAATAATTATAATAGCAACAATTATGAAAACCATTTTTAATACACTTATCGCATTTTTAATTATTCTTGCATTCACTTTTGTGTTGTGCGTGTCAGCAAATGCAAAAAACAAGAAAAATATTATTACGCACGTAACAGTTACTTGTTATCAGCCAGTAAAAAGCCAATGTGATTCAGACCCATTAATTACGGCTGACGGAAGTAAAATTGATTTACATAAGCTAAAAAACGGTAAGATTAAATGGTGCGCAATTTCTAGAGATTTACTTTGGCTATTCCCTAAAGATAAACCTAAAAGAGTGCATATTGAAGGATATGGCATTTATGAAGTCAGAGACGTAATGAATAAACGATTTACGCATAGACTTGATATTTTATTACACCCATCAGATAAAACAATGATTCTTGCCAAAAATGTAAAAGTAACAATATTAAGATAAATTAATCAATCAAATTCATAATATAAGGGAAAAATAATTACTTTTGCAACAAAAATAAAAATAGATTGATTTATGGATAAAAAGATAAGACAATCAATAATTAATGATATTAAAATTGCCATTGACGATTATGGAGCTGTTCACTTTTATGGAGTTTTAACTGGAAATTATCATGAGGGAATGAATGATTATGTAGTGGAGTTTAATCGTTTCCCAGAAGAAAAAATTGATAACTTATCAGATGATAGGTTGTTAAAACTTTATAATTCAATGTATTATTAACTATACCTAATATTAGGTACTTAAATAAGTATTCAATATAAAATACAAGAATTAAGAATTTAAATTTGCTGATAAATAAAAAAAACCATTATCTTTGCATCAGAAAAATAAAAGATATGTTTAACTAAATACTTAAAGATATGGCACGCAAATCATTAAAGACATTAAACAAGATGTATGAAACTGAAAACTTTTTCAATGTGATAATTGAAAGTTATATCAATGGGCATCTTGCTCAATGTAAAGAACAATATAACATGATGAAACCACAAGACCAAAAAACATTTCTCATGGATTTAGTTTGGAATGATTATGTTAGAGCAATTGAAATTATGAGAGTTATCTTATAATATGGCAAAGAATGATTTTATCAAACAGCTTGGGGAAATAAAGAAAAATTTCCTCAAGCACGCAAAAGAAAATTCAGCTAAAGCTAGTTTAAGAACATTTGAGATAAATATTTGTTCTCGTTATCTAACCATGCGAATTGAGTGTGAAGATTCTTACGGAGATTGTGTTGTATTTGAGCAAGAAATTGAAATGGATAATTTCAGTGATGAAATATATCAAAAACCACTAATACCATTAGACATTGAAGAATATAATTAAAGAGTATTAAAGAGTAGGCAAAACCTACTCTTTTTTTGCTTATATATAAGGTACTTAATTAAGTAGTTCTTTCACCGATACAAATATCGGAATAATTCTAGTATCTACCAAATATTTAACACTTTTAACATAAAAATATTATTTGTTAAAAGTGTTAATTCATTTGCAAATATAAAACAAATCCACTATCTTTGTATCAGAAAAATAAAGATAGTATATAACTTAAAAACTTAAAGATATGAAAGAAGCTATTGCTAATTTGACTAAAGAAAGTGAGAAAAGTTTTATTGCTCTTGTAAATCAAGATGAACATTTTAATTTAGTTTTGTCTGCATACAACACTTATTGTAATGAAGAAAAAGATGGTGCTGACTATATCTTTGATTTAGAGAATAAAGATGATTTGATTTGCCTTATTAAAGGTGGCATGAAAACTGAGGATATTGTTTCTTTAGTTGGTGATAGAAAAAGCCGTTACATTGTCATAAATGAACGATACCAATACGTACCAATGAGCATTGACGGGATAAAATCAAATATAAAAATGCATGCTTATGAAATAATGGAAAGTGTTATTTACTTCCCTTATATTGAAGAGTATAAAAACGTGTATCAAAAAATCATTTCAAACACATACGAATAATTTAAACTAATTAAATTTAGTAAGCCGAGCATAAAAATGTTCGGCTTTTTTTTATTTTTTAACTAAATTAATTTGGTCACTTTGTAAAAAGTTGCTATATTTGTGGTGATGAAAAACGACTCTTTAATTATCAATGACAAGTGTTAAAAGTGTTAATTTAGTTGCAAGATTGAAATAAATCCACTATCTTTGTATCAGAAAAATAAAAGATGGTATATAACTTAAAAACAATAATAGATATGGCAATGAATCAAGCATTATTAGACGAACAGAGATTGACTGAAACAAAGGAATATAAACAAGCTATGGAGCTTGAACAAATGCTTAATAACATGAGCTTTAATAGTGAAAATTTTGCGAAATCAATTAAGCATTTTCACCCTACACTACAACAAAAATTATTCCGTTTGATACGTGATATTATTAATGTACAAGCGGACGAAAACAGAGTATTTGATGACCGAAATATGGCATCACATAATTTAGCTAAAGAACTGAAAAAGGTATCTGATAACTTTTCACTTCCATATATTTAAAATCTTTATTCTTTTTATCTTTGCAACGTCAAATTAAAAATGTAACGATATGAAAAAAGTAAGAACTATTTATTTAACTGTTAGAGTTGATGTAGAAGCTGATACTGAATTAACTGATAGTGATATTGTATCAGAATTAAATTATGAATTTTCATCTTTTGATGATGAAGTAGAAGTTAGAGATACAGAAATTTGTGATATTAATCAATAAAACCACAAATATCGGAATAATTCCAGTTTCTGCCAAACAAATTAACACTTTTAGCACAAAAATTTCTACATGTTAAAAATGTTAATTACCTTGCAGGTTTAAAATAAAATCATTATCTTTGCATCATAAGAAATAAAACATAGTGTATAACAAATAAAAAATGACTTATTATGAAATTGAATAGTGCCGAAAATATGGAATTTCCATTAGTCGAAATTGAAAATGGATATGTTGTTTTTAAATTAGATAAAGAGCATACTCCAATCGCTTATCAGAATAGATTAGAGGAGTTGATTGGATGTGGCTTGACTAAACAAGAAGCAGAAGAAGCTATATTAACAGAGCGTATTCATTTAGAAATTTACTATTCCAAAGACTCAGGACTTTTTGCTGTTGATTGCGAAGCTGTTGAGGCTGGAACAATTTACAATCCTTATACTGGTGAATTGCTAGAAAAACCAACAATATAAAACAACAAAATTATGAAAAGAAATATTGATTTAAGCGGAATGTTTCCATTAACAAGTAAATTATTTAAATAATTTTAAGAAAAACATTGCAAGGATATTAATTTATTTTATTATCTTTGCAATGTAAAAAACGAAAATAAATTAAATAGCGGTTATGAAAGCAAATAGATTTACAAAGCGTACAACATTAAAAATTAATTGTTATAATAATAGTTCTAACATTAAATGTATCGAAACGTTTACAGTTAGTGGTTTTACATCGTTGAATGATGTTATTAAAGCGATTAAAAACTTACATATCTTAGATAAGACTGATAAAGTAACCATATTTAATTACGATACTGATGAAAGGTATCTATATAAATTAAATAATTGCAAAACAAAACTCATAAAATCATGAAAGATAGAAAATTAACAAATAATGATATTGTATGGTTACTTGCACTTGGTTATTTAAAACAAGATTTACCGCAAATTGCTTATTCTTATTCAAAAATAGAATGCTATAGTGTTAATTCAAAAAACAAAAAGAAAAAAGAAATAAAGCCATCGACTATTATTAGAAAAATTGGTAAAAAACAATTCTTATCTATGTTAGGTAGAGCATCTTTTCATCATTCAACATCGTATAATTATAATGATAAATTATCATACGAAGTAGTTGATAATATACCTATGTTTACTGATATACCAAATGAATTTTTTAAATATTTTAAGTTTTAATAATTGAAACTTTTTAATAAATTTCTTATCTTTGCAACGTTAAATAAAAAAGAACTATAAGATACTTAAATAAGTACAAAAATAGTATTATAAAATTTTAACAAAAAAGGCTTGAATATATTATTTATTATTGCTATATTTGCATAACAAAAATCGATAAGCTGTAAGCCAAAAAGCAGCAAATGATAAAAAACTAGTTAGGGTGAAGTTTCTTCTGTTTATATTTGGAAGTTTTAGAATCCCATATTTTAGGACCGTTATCTCAGTTGGTCAGAGAAACTGACTCATAATCAGGAGGTCGTAGGTTCAAGCCCTACACGGTCCACAAATAAATGGTGTATTCGTATAATGGTTATTATGTGTGACTGTCTATCACAAGAAACGAGTTCGATTCTCGTATGCACCGCTAATTTTATAAGATATGAAAAATTTATTAGCAGCAATTATATCAATACCATTATTCATAGTTATGGGAACTCTTTTATCTATTTATTGGCTATTTGGATTAATATGGTTTTTGATTAAAAATTAAATAAGATATGGCGAGATGATGTAATTGGTAGCCATGCGACTCTTAAACAGTCGTGGTCAGAAGACCGTGTGGGTTCGACTCCCATTCTCGCTACAAAAATAAATGAAAATGATTAGTATTTAATGACTGATATAACATTTATAGAGGATAGTTCTAGTAATTATGGGCATAGAACTTATGTTAATGCCTATAGTGCAGATGCCACAATTGCGTTTGCTGTGGATTTTACTACTGCTGGTGAAAAATGTACAAAAAATGCTGTTTTACAAGCTAACAAAATTTATATACCAATTAATATTTTAGATGATGTTAATTCGTATTTAGATGATGTGGCATTGAAGCTACGTGATTGTAAAACATTAAATATCGCTGGAAATGGTATTATGACGCTTAAGAAGTACGGAATATCACAAAATGAATGCGATGAAATTGTTTATAATTTTTTATATAAATTAATACATGATTATGGATGTAGCTTTATAGAAATCCGTAGTGGTGGGCAAACTGGATTTGATGAATCTGGTATTAAAGCTAGTGTTATGCTTGGAATTAAAACGATTTGTTGCTTACCTAAAGGGTGGCGTTATAGAGCTTTAAGCGGAGATATTTCAAATGAAGAAAGTTTTAAACAGAGATTTTTATGAATATTAAAAATAGTATTGATTCAAAATTTGTTAAAAAATTACTAGATGAAAATTTATTATTTTTTTTCATAGTCTCACAAATTAGTTCAGATAATATATTAGAAAAATCTAATATAGAAGATAGATTGAGGATAATTAAATCAATTAAATACGTTATAGATGATTTAGATATTGAAGATAAAGATGGGTATTTAGATTTATTATCTGATTGTGAGAGAATCTTATTGAATGATTTAAATGATATTACCTAAAACAAAATAAGCTAAATGTTTTGTTATTAACAAATAATTTTATATATTTGCAATGTAATTACTTAACTAAAATTGATTAGCTTATGATTAGTGAAAGATTATTGCATAATTTGGCTTTAAGATGTGATTCTGAATATAATATTTCAGAAAGAAGAAAACAAGCTATTGCTTGGTCTAACCATTATCTATTGTTACCTTGTAATGAAAAGATATTTAACTTTAAAAGGTTAAAGTCAATAAATGGGTTTGATAAACATGATAAAAAATCGTCTTATCACACTGTTTATATAAAAAGGCATGGTGAAACAGATAGAATGAAAAAAGACCGATATTTTGGCAGTAAATTAGTTCGTAATTATATTAAAAAAGAAACTAAAAGAATCATAAATGAAGATTTAAACAATTATGAATAAAACTAATATTGCGTTACATACGACAGCTAGTGGTTGGATTTAGAAGACTTTTGTTGAAGTCATTAACTCAGTGGTTAAGAGTGTCTGACTCGTAATCAGAAGGTCGTAGGTTCAAGTTCAAATCTCGCTACAAAACAAAAATTAACAAATTAAGTTTGTAAGTAAAGAAAAAAATAATTATCTTTGCAGTATGAACGATATAACAAAGATACTATTAATATTTGAACTTGGTATTCCATTATTCGGATTAATAATAGGCTTTGTTGAATTTATTAATCATAAAAAAGGAAAATAAAAATCATTACAGCTATTAAGCTATTTCAAATTATAAGCACGGTGTTAGTACTGATTGCATTTATATTATTGCAAATTATTTAATTTTTAGAATTATATAAAAATAGAATATTAAAATAATGTTTAATTAAAATTAAATCAATTATGGCAAAGAAAAAAGTTGAAAATTATGTATTGAATGAAAGCAACGTTGTAAAACTTAGAAACGGTTATGTTGGTGCAGTAGGTTCATTTAACGAAAAAAATAAAAATCCTTGGATTGTTTTCAAGGCTTATATGTCAACAATAGACAAGTATGACGAAAAATTGAAAAGTAAAGGAAAATCAGAAAATTCTAAAAATTACGACATTGTAGCTGTTTATGACGGTTCTAGCATTGACAATGTAAAAGACATTTTCAAAGCAAAATTTAATGTCGAAGAACTTCCGTTACTTTGGAAAGGAAATGACTAATTACACTTGAGTTTTTTCATAATTTAGCTAACTAAGTAAGATTAATTTCTTATTTGGTTAGCTTTTTTTATTATTAATTAACTTATATTAGTTGATAATGTCAAATAAAATTATTATTTTTGTATGAAGAATAAAATAAACATTTTAACAATAAAAATATCATAATATAAAATATGAATGAAAAAGACTATCAAAAATATCTTCGCAGTATGCTTATAGAACAAGATAAGCTTGAAAAAGATAAAATTGCAGAACAAATAAAACAATCAAGAGATTCATTAGTTGAATACGCAAGTCATCTAAATGATTATAAACAAGAATTTCAAAGTCAAGTATTAAATTTAATACAACATATTAGCGGATTAGTAGTTAATGCGTTGTATTATAATACAACATACTCAAAACATTGGTTTGACGAATGTTGCAATTTCGTAAGAAATACTATAGATACAAAATTAAAACAAGGAAACAATAGAACGAAAGAGAAAGCATTAATACGAGCAATAAATGAAAAAACTAATAATTTAAATGTTGAATTTATAACTCAAATTATTAAAGAGTTCTATGTGAAAGAAAATTTTGAATTTAATGAAGATGATTTAAAAATATGTGTTGAAAGAACTATTAACATTTTGATGCAATTAGTTCAGCCAATCAGTGATTCTGATATGAATGAAATTAGAAATATACTTTATAATATTATATCTGATTTAAATTTTGAATATGATGATTTTGCGGAATTTAATAAATAATATCTTATATAAAAAAAAACTTGATAATTTCTTAAATGAGGCTTATTATCTGACTTTACCATTATTTGAAAATTTTGTTAGAGCTAGATATGTAAAATTATTTGTAAATGAAGAAAACATATATGAATATATAAATGATTTTGAAAATGAATTGACTAACAATTTTGAAACAAAAAAAGAAATATATAATTTTTTCGATTCAGAATTTCTATCTAATAAATTTAAAAAATTTATGATAAATGATGGAAATTGGGATTCCTCTAATGAAAATGATATTAAGGTAATTAAACAAATATTATCAAGGATTGATAGTAATGTAGAAAACAATAAGCTATCTAAAATTTTAAATGAATATATAAAATATTACAATACATTATTATATTTACTAATTCAAAAAAATAATAACGAAATAATATTATTTTTTAAAGCAATTATATTTGATAAATAAAATTAATTATGATTAAAAACGAACAAATTATTAAATACACACCGTCAGAAGATGATATTAAAAATCTGAATGAAATTAGAGATTTTTTAAACGAAATAAACGTTCCTTATATTGAATCAAATATTATATATGGAATGTTTACTATTAAGGATATTAAAGGTAATGATATTGAACTTAGATATATCAATTCTTTCTATCATAGAATGGATAATTCTAAAAGATTTGGAGAAAAATGCAAAGGGATAAAACATACATATTTCATTGATATTTCGCATGAAAACATTAAAAACAATATCCGAACTATTTGGATATTTGATTTTGAAATGAATCAGCATAATGAAATAATCAATGAAAATGGAGAAAAAATTGATTTTCGTAGACAATGGGAAGTAATTAAAAATACAATTCGTACAGCAACTGGACATATTCATTACCGTTTCTATGCTCGTGACTGCGAAATTAGAGAAGTTGATAATTCAGAATTAAGACCTTTCCTTGAAACAAATTGTTTTTATGGCTATCGCTCTGCTAATAAAAATATAGGTTTATATCTTAAAAAAGATAAAAATGGTTTCAAAAAAGGAACTTTATTAATGATCTATACATTTGGTTACAATTTTTACGGAAACAAAAAAAGACAAGATAATCCTTTTATTGAAATAATTAGAGTGTCTACCAAATTAGGTTGTCAAGTAATAGGCGGAGCTTCTAAATGCTTAACTTATTTCTTTGAAAATTATCCAACACTGCATGTTGGAGAAAGAGATATTACTGTTAATGAATTAAAATTCTATGTTGACGCAAGTCATAATGACGGAAGAGCAATGGAATCATTAAACTTCTCTTTTGCTGAATGGAAAGGAGAGGGATTTATGAATATGTGGATAGAAGATTATTGTAGTGAGGATGGAAAATTAAAAGGTAAAAAAGGTGAAATTTTTCATAGAAAACCAATGTTTCATAAACGTATTATGGAATTGATCGGTGAGGGTAAAATAGTTAGTATTGCAAATGCTGGCACAATCGTTTATACAACAACAAAAGAACAATTTTTAAAATTCAATGGAAAATAACATTTTTCTATATATTATTCTCATAATTCATATATGTAGATG
>JADIMY010000064.1 GCA_017694345.1 Candidatus Onthovivens merdipullorum
AGAAATTTAGAAGAACTTAATGATTCTTTTGAATTATTTAATAAATTAGAGTATAACGAAGAAGGTAAATTTAAAGATTATATTGTATTTGATTGCTTAGATGATAATTTTATTAAAAATATTAGCGATTTATCTAATGCATATAATGACTATATTGCAAATCATCCACTATTTAAATCAGAAGTTAGTGATGAATTCTTTTTGGAAGCTTATAAATTTTTATTTATTTATAAATTAATTTCAAATAAACATAAAATATATATTTATAAAAATGAAAATGATTATGTAATAAATTTATTTTGCTTAGATCCGAGTGAATATTTAATCGATACTTTTAATAAAGTTACCAGTGCCTTACTTTTTAGTGCAACCTTAACACCTAATGAATACTATAAAAAAATGATTTTAAAAGATAACGATACTAAATTTTTAAAATTAAAATCTCCATTTGATTCAAAAAAATTAAAACTAATGATAAATAAAAATATTTCACTACTTTATAAAGACCGAAAAAATACTTTAATAGATGTATTTAACTTAGTTAGAGCATTTATAAATGAAAAAGTTGGTAATTACTTACTTTTTGTGCCTTCATTTGATTATTTATCCTTAATTAAAGACAAATTAAAAACTTTAAAAGATATTAAAATAGTTAGTCAAAAGAAAAATATGAATGTTCAAGAAAAAACTGAATTTTTAAATGATTTTAAGACTAATCCAAATAAAACTCATTTAGGAATAGCGGTTTTAGGTGGTAGTTTTAATGAAGGAATTGATTTAGTAAATGATCGATTAATTGGGGTTATTATTGTTGGAGTTGGTTTTCCTTCGACTGATTTTAATAATCATCTACTTAAAAATTATTATGACGAAATCGGATATAATGGCTTTGATTATACTTATGTTAATTTCGGAATAACGCATGTTTTTCAAGCTTTAGGTAGATTAATCCGCACTGAAAATGATTATGGATCTTGCTTATTAATTGATAAAAGGTATGGCGAAAAAAAATATCAAAATTTGTTAAAAAGTAGTGAAAAAGAATATGTCTATGTCAATAATGAACAAGATATAAAAAATAATTTAGAAGAGTTTTATAAATCTTGCTATAATTTCTAACTGTATGGAATATAAACAAAAGAATATAAGAAACTTTAGTATAATTGCACATATTGATCATGGTAAAACAACTTTATCAGATCGTATTTTAGAGCTAACAAATACTGTTACTAAAAGAGAAATGAAAGATCAAATGCTCGATTCTATGGATCTTGAAAGAGAAAGAGGAATTACAATTAAACTAAATGCCGTTACATTAGAATATAAAGCAAATGATGGTGAAACTTATATTTTTAATCTAATTGACACTCCAGGGCATGTCGATTTTACTTATGAAGTTTCTAGAAGTTTAGCAGCTTGTGAAGGAGCTTTATTAATAATCGATGCAACTCAAGGAGTGGAGGCACAAACTTTAGCTAATATGTATTTAGCTGTCGATAACGATTTAGAGATTATTCCTGTTATAAATAAAATTGATTTACAAAGTGCTTCAATCGATACATGCAAAAAAGAAATTAATGATAAATTAGGTTTAGATGGTGATAAAGCAATTTGTGTAAGTGCTAAAACTGGAGAAAATGTTAAAGATGTTTTAGAAAGAGTAGTTAGTGATATTCCTGCACCTAAAGGAGATAATAAAAATCCTTTAAAAGCCTTAATTTTTGATAGTTTCTATGATTCTTATCGAGGGGTTGTTGTTTTAATTAGAATCAAAGATGGTTCGATTAAAGTTGGCGATAAAATCTTATTAATGAGAGCAAATAAAGAATATGAAGTCACTGAATTAGGTATTAGAACACCTAATGAAATAAAAACTGAAGCTTTATATTGCGGAGAAGTTGGTTATTTATGCGCTCAAATTAAAGATATAAAAGAAGTCCATGTTGGTGAAACAATAACTTTAGTTAATAATAAAGCTAGTGAACCTTTAACTGGATATCGCGAAATTAATTCGATGGTGTATTGTGGAATTTACCCTACTGATTCTAGAAAATATCAAGATCTGAAGGATGCTTTAGAAAAGTTAACTTTGAATGATAGCAGTTTAAAATATGAACCAGAAACATCTCAAGCTTTAGGCTTTGGATTTCGTTGTGGTTTTTTAGGTTTATTACATATGGATGTAATCCAAGAAAGATTAGAAAGGGAATATGGATTAGATTTAATTTTAACTGCACCAAGTGTAATTTATAAGGTAAATTTAACTAATGGTGATGTTTTATATTTAGATAATCCTAGTAAAATGCCTGACTTAACACTTATAAAAAACATCGAAGAGCCATATGTAAATGCCAAAATTATGTGTCCTCAAGAATATCTAGGACCAATAATGGAATTATGCCAAGATAAAAGAGGAATATATAAAGATTTACAATATTTTGATGATACTAGGATGATTCTAACTTATGAAATTCCATTAAGTGAAATTATTTATAATTTTTTTGACAAATTAAAAAGTTATAGTAAAGGATATGCCTCTTTAGATTATGAAATTAGTGAATATAAAGTAAGTAATTTAGCTAAGATGGATATTTTATTAAATGGCGAAATAATTGATGCTTTAAGTTCGATAGTTTTTAAAGGTACAGCTTATAATAGGGCTTTAAAATTAGTGAGCAAATTAAAAGAGGTTATTCCTCGCCAACAATTTGAAATTCCTATTCAAGCAGCAATTAATGGCAAGGTTATCGCTAGAGCTGATGTTAAAGCAGTACGAAAAGATGTTTTAGCTAAATGTTATGGTGGAGATATAACTAGAAAAAGAAAGCTTTTAGAAAAGCAAAAAGAAGGAAAAAAGAGAATGAAATTAGTAGGTAGTGTCGAACTTCCTCAAGAAGCTTTTATGTCATTATTATCAATAGATGATGAAGAGAAAAAATAAGAATAGTAGTTTTTTAGTATTTTTTTAGTATTTTTAATTGAATATAAATTCTATAGGAATTAAAATAATTTCGAGGGTAAAAAAAATTATGGCAAATAATGATTTAGGAATTAGGTTTAGTAACAACATATACGCTACTAGACAAGATGTTATGACACAAATGAAAATACCTATTGTCGACAATATTTGGAAACAAATTTGCGATTATAGAAATTATTTTCATATCATACTTTCTTTAAAACACATCGATGGAAATAGTTATAGCGTATGTTTAACACCAATAATTAGTCAAAAAATAAATGAATTAGAACGTAAATTAATGCGTGCTATGATTAATTATTCAAACTTAAATAAAGCAAATAAAATTGAATTTAGTAAAGCTTGCTATCACGATATATTAAGCTCAATCGCAAAAAAATATAATAGTTCAGGTGATGAATCAATAATTGATAAGATAATTGATAAGGATTACGATTCGGTTCAACCTAAAGATACAATTTTATGTAATTATTTAACAACATTGGAATATATTGGTAATAACTATATTCAAGAGATTAATGAGGATTTTTTTGGTACGATGTATTCCATTTTACTTGGAACAAGTGATTTAACGGAATTTTATCGTAATAACGAAATTGATAATAGTTATAATAAAGTTGTTATTAATAAAGTGTATATTGGTTTACCAGTAAACGCTATTGAACCTAGTATGAATACTTTAATTAATTTTGTTAAGAATTCAACTTGCTCATTATTTGTTAAAGCTTGTAGTGCTTATTATTACATTTATTATATTCGTCCATTTGAATATTATAGTGAAGAAATGGGATGTCTATTATTTAAAGAAATTTTAAAACTTAATGATGTAGAAGAAGTTGCTCCACTATTTAATTTTGAAAAAATATTTAATAATCGAGAAGAAAATGAAAAAATGATTATTGAAAGTCAAAAAACACACGATTTAACTTACTTTATTAATTTAATGCTCAACAAATTTAACGCTTATTTAGATGAATTTTTAAATAAACTTGTATTAGAGAAGAAAAAGCAGATAATTGATGAAAATTATGCCTCTGATGAAGAAGAAACTACTTCTAAATCAAGTGAACAAAAATCACAAGTGAAAGAAAGTAGTTCAAGTAGTGTAGCACCTACAAATTCTAATACAACTCAACAAGTTAACGCTTATAATGTTCCAATTAATTATACGCAAAATATTGCTATAACTAATTTAAGTGAAGGTTTGACTGAGGATCAAGCACAAAAATTTGAAACTCATCTTAAAGAAAAATATCCTGATTTAAGTCAAAGTCAAGCATATTTTTATGCTAGACACTGTACTTTAGGAATGAAATATACTATCGCTCAATTTAAAAAAGCGTTAAATTGTGCTTATGAGACAGCAAGAACTAGTATGGATGGTTTAGTATCTTTAGGATTTTATCGAAAAGAGAATCTTAAAAATAAATTTATATATATACCTGTAAAAAGAAATTAATGTGGAGGTCTTTAAATGAATTTATTAAGTTCAATACTTGAAAATACAACAGTTATTTTAATTTTGATTATCGTAGTTTTTGCTGTTATTGCAATTGCTGTTTTCGCAATTAGAAAATTTTGGCTTAAACCAAAAAATGATAAAGATGATGAAGAAAAAATAGTTGAAGATGATTTAGATAAATATCTTGAACCAATTAATGACGAAGAAACACAACACGAATTTGATAAATATAACGAAGAATTAGGAAAAGATTATAAAGAAAATAATATTGATGTAAATAATAGTAGTGATGAAAAGAAAGATTAATAGTCTTTACATCCATATACCTTTTTGCTCACAAATTTGTCCTTATTGTGATTTTACTAAATTTTTTAATACCACTTTTTGGCAAGAGAAATATATCCAAGAATTATTAAAAGATATTAAATATATCAAAAATAATTTTGAGACCTTTAAAACTATTTATATCGGAGGAGGAACACCATCTTGTTTGACAGTAAAAAATTTAGAAAATTTGCTTTCTAATTTAGTTTCTTTATTAGAAGGTAACTATGAATTTACAATTGAAGCTAACCCAGAAGATATTAGTGTTCCTTTTTTAGAATTAATCAATAAATACAAAATAAATAGAATTTCTATAGGAATTCAAAGTTTTAAAAAAGAGACTTTAAAATTTTTAGGTAGAAAAATAGTTAATTTTGATTATGTAATCAATTTAATAAAAAAATATTGTTCAAATATTAATCTAGATTTTATTTATGGTTTACCAAACGAAGACTTCGATGATTTAAAAACCAATTTAACAAATATAATTAAATATAATCCAAATCATATTTCAATATATTCCTTAAT
>JADIMY010000065.1 GCA_017694345.1 Candidatus Onthovivens merdipullorum
TTTTTATATTTCTTTTATATTTTATAAATAAAATATAAGTTGTAAGTGCTTTTTAACAAAATATATAAAAAAGTCTAATTAAATTTAATGAAATAAAAATTAGTTTTCATTAAAATAAAGTTATGAAGAATAATTTGGAAATTAGTAAAAATATTAATGAGTTAATTAAAAAGTACGATAAAATTTTTATTTGTGGACATATTAATCCTGATGGTGATTGTGTAAGTAGCGTTAGAGCTATGAAACATTTAATACTTTCTAATTATCCTAATAAAAAAGTGTATGCTTTAGGAACAATTCCTATTAATTTAGTTAATTTAGCTAGTAAAAGTGATGAAATAGATGAATTAGATTTTAAAGATAGCTTATTAATTTTAGTTGATTTAAATGATTTAAATCGAGTTGAAGATAAAAGATTATCTTTATGTAAAGATTTAGTAGTTATTGATCACCATATTTTTAATAAAGACTTAAGTTATTTAAAAACTTATTACTATATTGAAGATGCTCCTAGTGCAACTTATGTGATATATGATTTAATTAAAAAACTTAATTTAAAGATAAATGAAATAGTTGCCTATTATCTTTATATTGGTTTAATTACTGATTCTAAAAGATTCTTACTTTCTTCAAATAAAGAAACTTTTGAAGTTGCTAAAGAACTAGTTAATTATAACTTTGATGTAAATAAGATTTATAATGAAATCAATCGAATCGATGAAAAGATTATTAAATTTAGAGTTTATACTTATACTCACTATAAATTTAGTAAAAAAGTGTGTTTTCTAGTAGTAAATAAAGAGATTTATTTATCTATAGGATTAAAGCAAAACGATATAAGTGAAGAAATTAGTTTAATTAATAACTTAAATTATTATCCTTATTGGATTTTCTTTTTAGAAAATTTAGATGGTAAAGTAAGAGTTGAATTTAGATGTATTAAAACTAAAAATGTTGAAGAAATCGCTAGACATTTTGGTGGTGGTGGACATAAATGTGCTAGTGGATGCACTTTAAATAGTCTAGAGGAAGTAACTAAAGTTATCGATTTTATCGATAACTTAGAGGGTTGATATTGTAATAAATGATAATTTAGTTAAGTTCTTTAATGATTACGAAATTAAAGATAAAGAGATATCTAATTTAAAGATATATTATGAAATTTTTAAAATTATTTTTAATTATAGAAGCATCGAACTTAAAGATTTAGTTAAAGAACTAGAAAAATTTAAAGAAACATTAGATTTAATTTTAATTAATGGAGAAATTAATACAGCCAACTTTAATGGTTTAAATAACTTTAAATTAGAAAATTATTCAATGAATAAATATTTATTTAGTAGTGTTATCAAAGCTTATTTTAAAGATGAATATGAAGTTAGTAATACTACTTTAATGTATAACACTACCGACTTTATAATTAGAAAAGAGATAATTGAAAGTAAAATTAAATTAAAAATGTAAAAATGCATTAGATTTGCAGGCTTTTTAAAAATTATAAAAACTTTTTGTGCTTTTTATATAGAATTTAATTAAGAAATCATTTATAATGATTTCGTGCTTGATAGAGTTATAAATGTTTTATTTAATTATTCTTTTATTTTACTACTATTATCTTTAGTATTAATTTTTTGTTTTAAAAGTAATAAAGAAAAAATAAAAGTATTTTTATCAATTGTTTTAGCAGTAATTATTTTTATAGGTTTGTTTTTAATTATCTATAAATATAAGTTTGAGTTTTTAGACTTTTATTTAAATGTAAAAAGCTTAATTTTAGGAATCTTAAACTTATTAGATAACTTAAATATTTTAGTCATCACTTTAATTGGATTACTTATTAAAATTGGATCATTTATTTTTATTTTAGGTTTAGGAATAAATTATTCAACTTTCTTTAATCGTATTGTTACTATTAACTTACTGATAATATACTTTAGTTTCTTCATTAAAATTTATATTAAAAAAGTCATTTTATATATAAGAAAAATTCATCTTTCTTTTAAACCAATTATTTATAAAAAGTGTTACGAAAATTTAGTGCTAAACTGTTAAAAACCCTTTAAAACTCAACTATTTTTATATTTTAAAGGAGATTTTTATGCGCAAAAGAAAATTTAGTACAATAGTTTTAAGTATAGGTTTTGTTAGTTTATTATCTAGTTGTGATTTTTTAGAGAAGTTAAAAATTGATACAATTGTAGAAAATAAAATAAGTGATGAAGTAGTTAAAGAAGCTTATGAAAAATTAATTGAACCAGTTAATGATTTATATTTTTATGATGCAACTAATAAAGGCTATTGGATTATTGAAGACAAAGATAATTTTATATATTTAGGTGAATTTAATGATGATACATTTACCTTTAAAGAGAACGATGATTTTTATTTTGATTTAGTAAGTAGTGATTTAAGCAAAGGAACTAGCTTTAATGACGCTAGTAAAGTAATAATTAATAAAGACACTTTAGATGTTTATAGCGAATTAATAGCTGAAGAAGATAACTCATTTATAAGTGAAGTAAGTAATTTAAATAATTATGATAGATTCTATTATTATGAGAGAAATGAGAGGGAAGCGTTAGAAACTAACTTAAAATTTTATAGTTATGAATTTTATAGTGATTACACTGATAAATTAATAGATAACTATAAAAATATTTATGGTGATGATCTTTATAGTGCTTTTAGAAATTTAGAATTTAAAGGATCATTTAATAATGAGGATGTTAAAGTAATCAGCGATATTTCTTCACAGTTTAAAAAATATGTTAGTAGTGAAAATTTAAGTGTTAATATCGCAATTAACGAAGGTATCGAAAAAATTGGTGATAATGCTTTTAAAGATTTTAAGATTACTAGCGAACTTATTTTTCCTGAATCTATCAAAACTATAGAAAATGGCAGTTTTGAAAATTCAACAATATATAGACTAGTTGTTAGTGATCATCGTGTATCTTTTGTTCCTGAAGCATTTAAAAATGCTTTAATTTTAAATTTAGCATTTAAAAGTTATTTAAATGAAAATTATAGTTATTTTCCTTATAGTGAATTAACAAGTGATATTAGTCCTTACATTGTTTTTGGTCTAAATTTAAGAAAATATAATTCAATTAGTGAAGGACTAGTAAATGAAAATGTTATTAATCCATTATCACAAATTAAATTAGAAGATTATTCTCGTATTAGTGATCCAAATTTAACATCGATTAATACAGGGAAGACTTTATTTTTAGCACATAACTTAATAAATCAAGAAAATAAAGATTTAACTATTGAAAGTATTCGTGAATATAATAGTCAAAGAATTTCAAACGAAAATTTAGATAATTTTAAAAATACAGTTACTTTAAAACTTGAAACAGATTTAACAGTTTATGGATCTATTTATGTAGGTGGAATCGTTTCAACTCCTGCTCAGCCTAATCAAGGATTTATTAGCGGAGATTATGCTTCTATTGATTTAAATGGACATAAACTTGTCATTGAAAATGGCGGATTAATCGATTGCAGTGGTTTAATTTTTGATAGCGTTGGAACAGGAAATGTTGAAATTAAAAATGGTGGCGAATTAATTACAAATTTTGTCGTTAATGATTTTTATGGAGGAACTAATTCTTCTAATAAATATTTTAATAATGAAACACCATTTATGTTATATAAGTTACCATATTTAAAAACTAGTGTAACAATTAGATATGGTGCTAAGTTAAATGCTCATTGTGTCTTATATGCTTTAAGTAATTTTAATACGTCAACTCAAACAATTGTTGGAGAAAATGGTTTAATAGAATTAAAAGATAGTGAATCATTTTTTATCTTAGAAGATTTAGAAAACGAAGAAAATTTTAAGCAAGTACTTAAAATTTATGGAAATACAAAAACTAATGCAATGTCGATAAATATTGGAACAGAGTTTACAACTGCAAATGTTTATTTTCCTATTTCTAAATATTTAGATATTGAAGTTTATAGGGGCTCATTAGAAATTACTAATAAATTTAAAATTCTTCCAGGAAGTAATATTAATTTCTATAATGATTCGAGTTTAATAGTAAGTAGTGAATTATTTATAGCAAGTGAATTACCAAAAAAAGAAAACTTAGCTGGTATTAATCAATATCCTGATTATTATGAAGGTAAAGAAATAAGTGGAGCTAGTGTTAATTTTTTAGATAATTCAAAGATTATTATTAATAAAGATATTAATACCGGTTTAGCAGGAGAAATTAATTTTAGGAATAATTCTAATTATGGAGAAATTAAAAATACACTAATTTGTGAAACTAAATTAAGTAGTCCATTAACTTCAACTGAAGGAACTGGTTATTATGGTGAAAATCATATTTATCATATTATTAAAAGTTATACTAAAGAAATTACGATAAATAATCTAGATGAAAATAATAAAATTGACGAATCAATAAGTAAAAGCGGACCATTAAGTTATATTTCTAGTTATGAAAATAATGAAGTTAGTAGTATCTCAGCTTATAACTCATTAAATAATTTAATTGGAAATTATGAAAATAATTTATGGAAAATTAATGTAGATGGAGAATTAATTGAAATTAGTAATGATACAAATAGGTTAGATCTTGAAGTAATTGACAAAAATAATGTTATTTATAATTTTATTGATAATGAATATAAAGCTTTAACTTATGATGAAGACAAGAAAATTTTTATTTCAGGAAATAAAAATTTAATAAGTGTCGATTATAAGGCAATTGAAGGATCATTAAACGAAAGAAACTTATTTAAATCTATAGATAATAAATATTATTTTTATGTCGATGAAACTTCTGGTTGGATGCAAGTTGATTTATATGAAAACGGAAATATTATCGCTAGAAAAGATAATTCAAGATATCCAAATTCACCTCGATATAATCATTGTTATTTCTATGATAAAGAAAATAATTCTTATATAGAAACTGATTATCTTGCTGGTGGAATTGGTCTACCTAATTCTAATTATTATCAACATACTTTTAAGCATAATAATAAAACTTATATTTATAATCTTGATGATAATATGATTGAAATAACTACTTTATTTCCAGCTAATAACGAAAAGTATTTAGCAACTGGAGTAGATAATAAAGATTATGTTTATCTAAATGAGAAACAATGCTTTATTAGCGAAGATAATTTTAAAATTAATGAAGAAACTTTAACTTATGAAGTGACTTTAAATGGCGAAACTAAAACCTATGCACCTATTTGTATAGGTGATCTTGGTCTTATTGAAGGAACTTTAATTAAAGAAGTTAGTGGTATAACATTCTTTAAATTCAATGAACCTACATTTGATGGAGCCCACACTGCTAATTTTGCTCTTCGTGGTGGAGATAAAAATCAGTGGTATATGGCAAGCGTAACTAGCGATAATCATTTAGTTTATTACACGCAGCCTAATGCTAGTAGTGATTTTACTTATGAAGCAATTTTATATAAAAATGATAATAATTCTTATGAATTAGTTACTCAAAAAACTAATTTAAGTTTTACTATGGAAGGAGAAGATATTAATGTTTATAACTATAAAGATAGTGGTTTATATACTATATTCACTACCTCTGACAGTTTATTAAATATTAATGGATTAGATTTAGCTATTAAGGAATGGAAAATAATTAAAAATAATATTCTCTATTACGACAATAAAGAGATAACTGCAAGTAAAGTCGAAAAAGGTATAATTACTGGGAGTGATGGAAATTTATATAACTATGTTGATGGCAGTTTTTATATAAATAGTAGTTATAAACGGTTAACTGGTTTTAGTTTAGTTAGAGAAAACGATAATTATCCTGGACTTTACGATATTATTTTTAAGCAAGATGGTGAAACTTATTCTTTACTTGGTGGATATTTAGATTCACTTCACGGTGACTTTGGAGCAATTGGAGTTAATAGTACATCTTTTATTCATAACACCGAATACAATTATTATGATTTTGGTCAATTTAATAAATATATTTATGCTGATGGAATAATTTTTGCTGATGGTAGAGTTAATTCTATTCGAGATGGTTCAATTAATATTATAAACTCATTAAGTGATTATAAAGGTTATACCATTAAAAGGGATGAAGCGACTAAAGAGTGGCATTTAATTGCTCCTTAAGGTTAAATGATTTATTGTTAGAAAGTGTTATTTATAAAGTTAATGTAAATTTTTATGAAAATATGAAAATATTTTCATTAATTATTAGATATTTACACAAGAGTTAGATATTTAAAATTTAAGATTTTATCGATAATTTCTTATATAAATTAAATAAATTTTCTTTACTAAAAATTTTAATATGTTAAGATAAATATGTATGGACAATCTTAAAGAAAGAGTAACGATTTATGAAGTTGCTAAAGTAAGTGGTGTTTCTTTAGCTACCGTTAGTAGAGTTATTAATAACGCTAGTACTGTTAAGCCTGAAACTAAAAGAAAAGTATTAAGTGTTATTAAAAAATTAGGTTATAAACCTAGTGGACTCGCTAAAGCTTTAGCTACTAATAAAACTACAAATATTGGTGTAATTATTCCTAGTGCTAACTATGTCTATATCGCTAATATGCTTAATGGTATAACTGAAGTTTGTAAAAATAAAGGATTTACAGTTAGCTTATATACTACTAGTCATAGTAGAGAAGATGCTTTAAATATGATTGAAAAAGTTATTCAAAGTCATGTCGATGGAGTAATCGTCTTTGATGATGAATTAAATAGTGAAGATCTTGAAGTTTGTAGTAGCTATAATGTTCCAGTAATCAGTGTTAATAATAAAATAGAAGCTAGTAAAATTGGTTCAATTCATTTTGGATATGAACATTTATTTAAACAAATAATTAAAGATTATTTTAATAAAGGTGATAAACAGATGACCTTCTTACATGTTCATAATGCTGGTAGACTTTTAGCTAGAATTGAAAATGTCTTTATTGAAACACATTTAGAGAGCGATAGAGAATATAACATTATGAATTGTGATGATAGTTATAACCGTACTTATCACGATTTTATGGAAAGGTTTAAAAACTTTAAAAGAAAAGAATATGTCGTCGCTTATCGAGATTCAATTGCTGCAGCGGTATTAAATGCGGCAAGTGATTCAGGCTTATCTATTCCTGGAGATATCGAAGTTTTATCGATAATTGGGACTAAATATTCAGCGATTATTCGACCACAAATTAGTAGTATGCATATCGATATGCAAGAAGTTGGTAAAAGAGCTGTCTTTATGCTAATCGATTTAATTAACGATTGTTTATACGATAAAGTTTATAAATTTGATAGTGTTTATATAAAAAGAAATTCTACTAGATTTTAAGATTTGAGGTATTTTATGGACATTTACGATAAGTACATTCGTACTATTAATGATTTTCCTATTGAAGGAATTAAGTTTAGAGATATTACTCCATTACTAAGTAATGGAGATAGTTTTCATCAAGCAATAATGGATTTAAATAAAGAACTTCCAAGTTATGAAAAGTGGGACAAGATAATTTGCGCTGAAAGTAGGGGTTTCTTATTTGGCTCACCTTTAGCTGCTTTAAATAGTAAAGGAATAGTTATTGCTAGAAAACCTCATAAATTACCTTTAGTTGGTTTAAAAGAAAGTTACGCTTTAGAATATGGCGAAGCAACTATTGAAATACCTTTAGGAAGTATTAATAAAGGGGATCGTGTCATTATTTTAGATGATTTAATTGCAACCGGTGGTAGTGCTGCTGCTATGAAACGACTAGTTGAAAGAAGTGGTGGCATTCCAATTATGGGATTATTTTTAATTGAGCTAAGAAGTTTACAAGGTTATAAAGCTTTAAAATTACCAGTCGCTTCGATTGTTAGTTATGGATTAAATGTTGGAGATTTTGTTCAAGTTAGTAATGGACTTCACCATATTGGAAAATTTGTTCGTAAAGTCGATGAAAATGATGTCGAAGTAGAATACCGTACTAAAGAAAAAGAAATTATTAAGAAGACACAAATTATTAATATCGTTCAAGAAGATGAATTAGGCAAATTAACATATATTAAATATCGTGATTAGTTTGCTATAATTATAGACTAGAAAATGAGGTAATTTATGTTTGATATTATTAGTGACTTAGAATATAGAGGATTGATTGATAACTTTTCAAATAAAGAAAAAATTAAAGAATTATTAAAAACTCCACAAACGATATATTGTGGATTTGATCCTAGTGCTAGTTCAATGCACATTGGTAATTTTGTTATGATTTCTTTACTTATGAGACTTCAAAGAGCAGGACATAAAATTATTGCTGTCGTCGGTGGTGGAACTGGAATGATCGGTGACCCTAGTGGAAAAAGTAAAGAAAGATCTTTTTTAACAATGGAAAAAGTTAAAGAAAATGTTGAATCTTTAAAAAAACAGTTATCAAGATTTTTAGATTTTAGCGATCCTAATAAAGGTATTTATTTAAATAACTATGAGTGGCTAGGTAAAATGAGTTTAATTGAATATCTTAGAGATGTCGCAAAACATTTTTCAATTAACTATATGTTAAGCAAAGATATCGTTTCTAGTCGACTTGAAAGTGGAATATCTTTAACAGAATTTACCTATATGACCCTTCAATCTTATGATTTTTATAAGTTATATAAAGAATACGGTTGTAAAATCCAAGTTGGTGGAGGCGACCAATGGGGTAATTTAACAACTGGATTAGATTACATTAGAAAAGTTAATGGTCCAGATAGTGATTGTGAATGTATGACTTGTAAACTCATCACTAGAAGTGATGGAAAAAAATTTGGTAAAAGTGAAGAAGGAGCGATATATCTAGATAAAAATTTAGTTTCTCCTTATAAAATGTATCAATTCTTTATTAATCAAAGCGATGAAGATGCAATTCGCTATTTAAAAGTTTTCACTTTTTTAAGCAAAGATGAAATAGAAGAAATTGCAAAAGAACATTTTGCTCATCTAGGTGAAAGAATTGGTCAAAAGCGTTTAGCTTATGAAGTTACAAAAATAATTCATGGTGAAGAAGAAGCTCTTAGAGCAATCAAAATGAGTGAAGCTCTATTTAAAAATTCTTTTAACGAATTAAAAGAAAATGAAATCACTGAATTATTTAATAATATGAAAGTTAAGATTAATAAAGAGATGACTTTAGAAGATATTTTAATAAGTGTAAAAGCTTCAACTAGTAAAAGAGAAGCTCGTGAATTTATTAAAAATGGAGCGATTAGTGTTAACGGAATTAAAGTTACTTTAAACACTAAAATATTTAATGATGAGGAATATTTATATAATAAATATTTAATTATAAAACGTGGTAAAAAGAATTATTACCTTGCAGAACTCTAATATTTTTTTAAAAAATGAATAAAAAGAAGATTGTTTTATTAAGTAGCTTATTTTTAATTTCTTTAAGTTTAACAAGTTGTTTTAAAGGTGTAACTTCTCAAACTAACGAAAATATAACTTATTGCGATATCGATTTTGCTACTCAATATTTGTCCTATGTTCCTAATAGTGGAAATCCTAATATTTTAGTGATTCCAGTTGAATTTAGTGACCGTAATAGTTTTTCAAGTACTGGTTTAAATAATTTAGAGATAGCTTTTAATGGAGAAAGTAGATTAAACAATAAAACCAGTTATTGGGAAAGCGTTAAATCTTTTTATAGTACTTCGAGTTATGGAAAACTAAATTTAAATTTTACTGTTTGTGATGCTTTTACGCCTTCTATATCGAGTTATCAATTTCTTGCTTTAGAAAATAATTCTTCTAGTGGAGCAATTAGTATTTTAAATGAATTTTATGATAAAGGCACAATCGATGGAGAAAAAATAAATTATCAAGATTTTGATAGCGATAAAGATGGGTTTATCGATGGAGTTTGGATAATTTATAAAACAGAAAACTATAATGAAGTTTATCAAAATCAACATTTCTGGGCTTATACTTCTTGGATTATAAATGAACCAAATGTCGATAAACCAGTTTTTAATACTTTTGCTAATTGTTCATCATTATTTTTAAATGAAGGAAAAAATAGTAATGGAGTAGATTCTCACACTTTAATCCATGAAACAGGTCATATGCTAGGACTTGATGATTATTACACTTACGATAATGATATTTATAGCTCAAGTGGTGGACTAATGATGATGGATCTAAATATAGGGGATCACGATGCTTTTTCTAAATACGCTTTGGGGTGGATTGAACCTAATGTTATTACTAGGAAAGGGACATATACATTAAAGCCTTTTGAAAGTAGTGGTGAAGCTTTACTTATCCCTAGTGATAGCTACTATAATAACGCTTTTGGTGAATATTTAATTATTGAATACTATACACCAACCTTACTTAATGAACTTGATAGTCGAGTAACTTATGATTATGAAAAACTTTATGATGAAAGTGGGGTTTTAATTTATCATATCGATGCTAGACTTATTGATGTCGATATTATTAATAACGTGATGGGAACAGGGCGATTTGATTTTATCGATTTAAATGATTATAGCTTTAAAGCTTCAACAAGTGATAATTTTGTTGAAGTTGGTAGCTCTAATACTGATAGTTATTCTAATACAGATTTTAATTTGATATCTTTAATCCCAAAAAATAATCGCTTACTTAAAAGATATAGATATAGTGATAACAATAGTTTATTTTTAGAAGGTGATTCTTTTAATATGAATACCTATTCTAAATTCTTTAATTTAGGTAGGTTTAATGATTATTCAATGATGAATTATAATATCGAAATAGAAGAGTTAAATGAAGAAAGTGTAACGATTAGAATTAGTTAAGTATGGTAAATATTGATAAACTTATACATAAAGCTTCGATTTATTTAAAAACTAGAAGAATATTATCTATTATTAGTGTTATCTTTTTATTAATTGGTTTTATTAGTTTCTTTATAGGACTTGGAGGAGGAAGAAACTATATTGTTTTTGGAATAATTAATATCGCTATATTTTTTATAATTTTAATTGCTATTAGTATTATCTCAATTTTGCACCGCAAAGTTAATCGACTTATTAATAAAGTTAATCCTTTATTAATTGAAGAATATGAAGAAATTGTCTCTAAAATGAATTATGAATCGTTAAATCTAGAATATTTAAAATCCGAGGAAAGTGTTTCAAAAGAAAAACTAATTACAATAAGATTAATTTTAGGAATTTGTGCATTATTTTTATTTTTAATGAGTATATCTTGCTTTTTTATTATCTTCATGAATATGTTTGAAACACAAACTGAAAGTGTATTTAGTTTATTTGATGAGCTTTTACCATTTAATACGACTGAACAAGCGATTTTAATCTCTTCAATGCAAAGCTTTTTCCATAGTAATAGTGTTACTTTCTTTATATTTTTAAATGAAGTATTTGTCATTCTTGTTTTAACTTTTGGAGTAGTCTTTTTTGGACTTGGAATTACTAGTTTATATTACGCTTTAAGTGATAAGGTATTTAATTTAACAATCCAAATTAGGAGTTTAACTTTTAAGAAAAAGAAACCTGTAATCGTAAGTTTTTTTACTATAATAGCAATTATATTTATAAGTTTAACTATTTTCTTTTTCTTTTTTACCGGGATTCAATTTGTTAATCCATTAACTTCAATTAAACCAAGTTCAAGTTTTATTTTAATTACGATTTATTTAATATTCTTATATATGTTAGTGCCTTTATTAACATTTATAACTTTTAAACTATATAAAGAGGCTCGTAAATGAAGATTGTATCTTTTAATGTTAATGGTTTAAGATCGATTTTATCTAAGAATCTAAAAGAATTTATTAGTAGTGATAATAGCGATATTTATTGTTTTCAAGAAACAAAGATGCAACTAGATGATTCTTTTAAAGAATTTAGTATTTCTTATCCATATATTTATTATAGTAACGCTATTAAAAAAGGTTATAGTGGAACCTTAATTATTTCAAAAATTAAGCCACTAAGTGTTACTTATGGAATTAATGATAAATATAACGATGAAGGTAGAATTATTACTTTTGAATTAGATGATTTTTATTTAGTTAATGTTTATACTCCTAATTCTAAAAAAGAATTACTTAGATTACCTTATAGGATGATTTTTGAAGATGATTTAAAGGAATATTTAGTGAGCTTAAAAAAGAAGAAAAATGTTATTTTATGTGGTGATTTAAATGTAGCTCACAAAGAGATTGATATTAAAAATCCTAAAAATAACCTGAGATCTGCAGGGTTTACGATTGAAGAAAGAAATAAATTTAGTACTTTATTAGATGAAGGATTTATTGATACATTTAGATATTTTCATAAAGATGAAGTGAAATACTCCTGGTGGAGTTATATGTTTAATGCTAGAAAAAATAATGCTGGATGGAGAATTGATTATTTTGTAGTAAATAAAGAATTTATCTCTAGATGTAAAGATAGTGAAATACTAAATGAAGTTATGGGTAGTGATCATTGCCCAATTAAGTTAACTTTATTAGATTAATGAAAATTGTATTAATAGATTACACTAAAGTTTTTAATGATTTAATTTTATTTGAAAAATTTAATTATACTTTTACTAATGAGAAAATAAATTTAATTTATGGAGATAATGGTTAAGGTAAATCTAGTTTACTTTTATCAATTTTAGGAATTGATAAAAGCTATAAAGGTAAAATAAATTTAATAAATATTAAAACATAACTTACTTTTCACCTAATGTTAGTTTAATAAAGAAAACTACATTAAAAGAAAATATTGATTACTTTTTAAAAAGAAAAGAAAGAAAATATTTTAAATTAATTAAAGATTTGGCACTTAATAATGAAATAAATAAACTTAGTGGAGGAGAACAAGTTTTAGCTAATTTATTTATCCTACTTAATTTAGATTATGATACTTATTTATTTGATGAAATAAGTATCAATTACGGATTAATTTTGTAAAATTAATTATTATAAAGATTTAGCTAACGGTAATTTGAGTTATGAGACTTTTAAAATATGTATCAATTTGATAAGTCTTATTTTTAATTGAACGATTATTTAAATTAAATGGTAGTACCAATCTTTAATTAAATACTCGATTTAAAATATTTCATCTTTTTTATTATTATAAAAATGACAAATAAAAGATATGCTTTAGTTTAGAGAAATATTCTTGTAAACTAAAAGTGTGAAAAGATTTATTAAAGTTAGTAAGTATAAGTTGGTCGATAAAAGAATTCATGATTTAATTAGTGAATATTTTGATGTTGATGATAGTAATGGGATTTGCAAAGTTAATTTAACTTTTGATAAGTTTACTGATTTTTTTGATGTAGAAAGTGCTAAAAAGCCATTATTAAAAGGTGCGCTTACGGAAAGACTTAATAATATCTTTTTAGATATCCCAAATGTTTATAGATTAGATTTAGTTATTAAAATTAAAGATTATGAAGGATATAGTAAAGAAGAAGCTTTAGAATATTTTAAAAATGGAACTTTGTTTAATACGATTAAACAAATAAAGTTATACCACAATAAGAAAATATTATCTTTAATTTTATTAATACTAGGTGTTATTACTTTACTTGCAATGGTTTTATTAAATACTTATGTTTTTAAAAATAGTGATGATATCGCTTCACAAATTATAAGTGAAGTTTTAGATATTGCTGCTTGGGTATTTGTTTGGGAAGCAGTTACTATTTATTTTCTTGATCGTAGTGAAGATAAATATAAATGGAAAAGATTTAATAAGAGGGTAAGAAACATTAGTTTTGAATAAATTAACTAGTATTAATGTCCAATCATTTTCATCATTAAATTTATAATAACCAGCTTTTTTTAAAGCAATTTTATCATACTTATTTAAGGCTAATTAAAATCTTTTTTAATGATTTTTTGTAATAAAAATGTCCTTAAAAATGTCCCCAAAATATAACATTAAAATAAGAAAATTTCAAATAGAAAAATACATTTTAAAAATTAATAAAATAATCAATTTTTGCATGAGTTTCATTTAAAAAAAGCATTATTTAAAAAATATTTATCTTAGAATTGCAACAAATTTTTACATCGAAAATTAAAAAAATTGTCCCTAAAATTGTCCCTAAAAAATTAGCTTAAATTTCTTTTATTCTCACTACCTTAGA
>JADIMY010000066.1 GCA_017694345.1 Candidatus Onthovivens merdipullorum
ATTTAAAGACGAAGTAACAGCTATTGAAGTTAAATCAACAAATGGAAATGCTAAAGCTTTAAAAGAACTTATAACAAATCCTAAATATAACATTAAGTCTAATTTTAAATTAATTTATGGTAATGTTGGAATTAATCCAAGTGGAATAGTAACTATTCCGCTTTATATGGCTTTTTTGATTAATTGATGAATTAAACTTTTATTTTTAAATCTACAAAATTTAAAGGAAAGTGCAATTTTCTTATACTAAGACTTTAAGGAAATGTCAATTTTGTGTAATTAAAATTTTAAGGAAAGTGCAATTTTTGGCAATTTAAATATTAAGGAAATGTCAATTTTTCCTTTTGTGATTTATAAAATAATAAAAAAATATTGCACCAATCAATGAAATTTCTAAAAGTTATTCTAGGATTATCTCTAGAAAAATATTATTTTCTCAAAAAGATATTGGATATATCGATTCTTTAGAATTAAAGCCTATTTATTTAGCACCTTTAATAATTAGTTTAATAAAGTAATTATATTTATTATTCTTTTACTATTTTATTAATTTCATCTAATTCAGATTTAGTAAATGGTTTAGAGTTAATTACTTTAATATTATCTAAAATTTGTTCCTTTTTACTCGCTCCAATAATACAAGAAGTTACCACTTCATCTTTTAAATCCCGAGCTAAAGCCATATCAGCTAAAGTTTCATTTCTAGATTTAGCTATTTCATTTAATTTCTTAATCATTTCTACTTTATCACTCGTAATCATTTCTTTTTTTAAATAACGACCATCTTTAACAGCTCGAGAGTCACTAGGAACACCTTCTAAATACCTAGAAGTCAATAAACCTTGTTCTAAAGGAGAAAAAGTAACAATTCCCTTTCCTAAATTAATACTTTCTTTTAGTAATCCATTATTTTCGATAGTTCTATCGAAAATATTATATTTATTTTGGTTGACGATAAAAGGTACATTCATTTTAGTTAATAGTTCAGTAGCTTTGACTAAAGTTTCTCCATCATAATTTGATAAACCAATATATAAAGCTTTACCTTGTAAAACGATATCTCTTAAAGCAGTCATCGTTTCAATTAAAGGTGTTTCAGGATCCATTCTATGGTGATAAAAGATATCAACATACTCTAAGTTCATTCTTTTTAAAGATTGATTAATTGAAGCTATTAAATATTTTCTACTACCATGATCGCCATAAGGACCTTCCCACATATCATATCCTGCTTTAGTAGAAATAATTAATTCATCTCGATATGGTTTTAAATACATTTCGTAAATTTTACCGAAATTTCTTTCGGCAGCTCCATATTCTGGACCATAGTTATTTGCTAAATCAAAATAAGTTATACCATTATCAAAAGCAGTAAAGATAATATCTTTCATATTATCAAAATTAGCATTATCCCCAAAGTTATGCCATAAACCTAAAGAAACTATTGGTAGAAGTAGTCCGCTTTTTCCACATCTTCTGTATTTCATTTTTGAATAACGATCTTTATTTGCTATATAAGTCATGTTGTTTACCTCGTAGAATTATTTTACTAAATAAAATGTTATTTTTAAACGAGGATTAGAAGTCGTGTTGAGGGATGTTTGTATTTAAACATAAGTTTCATTAATATCTATTAAATCTTATTTAGCAAGCTTCTAAACTATGGAGGTAATTTCGTATTTATTTTACATTACCGTAATTTATTTACACTTTATTCTTTAAATAAGATAGTAGTTGTAGAAATATATGTTTAAGGAAAATTTTTAAATAAATTTGATAATTGTCAAACTTTATTAACTACCCATAGTACTTATTTTATGAATAACGATTTAACTAGACTAAATTGTGGTTTTTAATTGGTAATTGAGAAATTAAAAGTTTATTGAATTCAACAATAAAAGAAATTAGAAAAGCACATAATTTAGAAAAAATGTATATTAATAGAGCATTTAATGAATGAAAATATTATAAGTGAAAATTACACATTTTATATGCAATTATTAATTATTTTACCTATTATTTATCTTGATGAAAGTGAAAAAATCGTTTAATATTGAGCTAAGGAGTTTTTTATGCTATTAAGTTTTTCAGTTAATAATTTCCTATCTATTGGTAATAGCCAAAAGCTATCTATGTTAAAAGGTTCAGTTAAAAATAAAGAAAATCATTTAATTAACTATGATTGTAATTTAAAAATATTAAAGTTTTCTGCAATATATGGAGCAAACGCTTCGGGTAAATCTAATTTAATTAAAGCTATGCATTTCGCAAAATCAATCATAATTAATGGTGTAAAAAGTGACAGTTCTAGATTTTATTGTCGAATTGATAAAGAAAATAAAGAAAAAATTACTTCTTTTGATTTTGAAATAGAAATCGACAAAAAGTTTTATACCTATGGTTTTGATATTTTGCTAGCTAGTAATAGTATAAAAGCTGAATGGTTATATGAAATAGATATTAATAGGGAAAAAGAAATACTTGTTTTTAGCAAAGAAATTGGAAAACCTATAAATTTAAATGCAAAATATTTTGATAATGAAAAGAAAATAATTGATAGATTAAATGTTTATAGTGAAGATAATAAAGATGTTGATACAATTTTATTTTTAAAGACAATCAACCAAAATAAAGAGAATTTCTATGAAGAATATAGAAATAATAGAGTAATTTTATTTCAAAAATTATTTAATTGGTTTCGTAATTCTTTAGTAATAGTTTTTCCTAATTACTCAATTGACAATGCTAGATTTTTTGTTAAAGAAGAAAGCGTAAAAGATATTAATAATATTATTAATAAATTTGGAACAGGCATAAAAGAATGCCAATTAGTTAAAAGCGATATACAAGATCTGCAATCGCTTTTACCGATTCCGGTTTTAAAAAATATTATGACTGAACTTGAAGCTTTAGCTATTAAAAATAAAAGTGAGAAAAAAATAACATATACTTTAAGAATCAATCGAGAATTATTTTTCATAAGTAAATTAGGTGAAGATTTCGAGGTTAAAAAAGTGAATTTCACTCATAAAAATAATTACGGAGAATATTTATTTAATGAAGAATCAGATGGAACTCAAAGGCTATTTGATTTAATTGAAATTCTTCTTAAAAAAGACGAAGAAAGAGTTTATGTGATCGATGAACTTGACAGGTGTTTACACCCATCTCTAACTTACCAGTTTGTAAAAATGTTTTTTGAAACAAGCCAAAAAAACACTCAATTAATTGTAACAACCCACGAATCCAGGTTATTAAATTTTAACTTACTTAGAAGAGATGAGATCTGGTTTGCTAATAGAGAAAATAATGGACCTACAAAACTTTATTCATTAGAAAAATATAACGAAAGATTTGATAAGAAAATTGATAAAGCTTATTTAGATGGTAGATATGGCGGTGTGCCTATATTTGAAACGGTATTTCCGGTTGGTGAAGAAAATGAGAATTCTTAAAGAAAAAGATGTTAGATTGACAAGAGAAATTAAACACTTTGAACCGATTTCCAAATATTTTATTGTTCCTGAAGGTGACAATAAAGAAATTCAATATTTTGAAGGTTTAATTAGTCATCGTGAGGATCTTAAAATTAGTTCATTAATAGAAGTTGTTCTTTTAAAAAACGATGAAACTGAATTTGGACAAAGCCACCCTAAGCAGAAGCTTACTAATTTTGAAAAAACAATTGATAAAAATAATATATTGATATCTAAAGAAATCGATAAAGTATATTTTGTAATTGATCGAGACCCTCAAAATTTTAAAAAAGATCAATTTGATGAGTTTAAATCTAAATGCAAGGAAAAAGAATATTATATTTGTTTAAGTAATCCTACTTTTGAAATTTTTATTTTAATGCATGATGACCGTATTCTTTCAATAAGTAAAAAAGATTTATTAGAGAATAGAAAAGATCGAAAAAAAGGAAGTAAAAGATTTTTAGAAAAGAAAATTTCTGAATTTTTTGGTTTCAAAAAAACAAATATCAATTTTGATATATTACTTAACAAAATACCAAATGCTATAAAAAATGAAAAACATTTTTGTGAAAATCTTGATTCCTTAAAAGATGAACTAGGAAGTAATGTCGGACTATTAATTAGTGAATTAATTAATAGAAAAATTAACTAGATACATCGTTAATTTTAAAAATCATTAAATCTAGGTAAAGTAAATTCAATAACGCCATATGAAAGAGAGTAAATTAAGCCTTCATCAAATTAATCTTCTGCGATATACTCCAAAATAAGAACTAGAAAATGTATTTATATCACTTACTTTCAAACTTTCATCACTTTTAATATTTTGCATAATCTTTCTCTCATTATTACTTAATTCGTAGTATATTTTTTCATAATCTATTGATTTACTATTATTACTTATAAAATTAACCATTAAGATATTAGCTGACCCTATAATACAATAATTTATAGTTAACTAAGAGTTATAGATTATTTATATCTTGTAAATCTATTAGTTACATATTTAGAGCCTGTATAGTTATAAGTTCGCTTTTTTAATATTTATCAACAAGTAATTTATCTAAATATATTCATTCTAAAGTAATTAGAAGGAGTAATTTTTAATAGGCTTGCCAAAGTTTAATTGATTATTACTAGATACATATTGTCCGTATTTTCATTTATATTCTTTATAATCTTTTACAATTTTTGAAAAATTTCAAGGATTGTGAAGTAAAACTACACATCTACTTCACAATATACTACACTTATAGTCCTGTTATAAAGGAAAGAATTTTATGATTTAAAAACATATGTTTACAAGAAAAACTCAGCAAATCTTAAATATTTTAATAAATTTTTGAAATAGAAATTTTAAATTTATCTTCTTCGTTTAGAAAATTTAAGAATATTTATTTCATAAAAAGATCAATAGTTAAGTTGCGATAGTTAAACTAAATGATTCATCGATTGGTCTTGTCATTGCATTTTTTTAGACATACTTTTTATCTCTTTAATATTGAAAATTAGTTTTTTGGTTTATTACTTTGTAAATTTATGTAAAAAATCTAAAGTTAGATAAAATTTTCTATTTACTTTCACATTGCTCAACTAATACAATTACTAGGTGATAAATAAAAGACTTATCGCTCTTTATTTATTGCACATTTAAGATTTTAGAATTATTTTTAGATAATATAGAAATTAAATTTCTAAAATGTTAAAATTAATCGTACCAAGGGGAAGTCTATGGAAATTAAATTAAAGCATCTCACAAAAGTTTTTCCAGGAAACGCTAAGAAGAATATTCCTGATACGACTGCCGTTAATGATCTTAATATCGATATTAAGGATGGTGAGTTATTAGGTTTACTTGGTCCTAGTGGTTGTGGAAAATCAACGACTCTTTATATGATTGCAGGACTTAAAAGTCCAACTGATGGTGAGATTTGGTTTGGAGATGAAGATGTAACCCATTTAACTCCAGAAAAAAGAGGTATTGGTTTAGTTTTCCAAAACTATGCTTTATATCCTCATATGACAGTTTACGATAATGTTAAATTTCCATTAACTAACCTTAGAGTAGAAGGACCTAAAAAAGCAACTAAAATAATCGATAATCTCGAGATTATCGATTTAATTAAAAATCATTCAAAAGAAATAATAGATATAATTTTAAGTTCGACATATAAAAATAAATTATCTAAAGATGCTAGTGCTAGAAAACTTGTATATAAATATCATATAGTTACTAGCCAAGCAGTAAGATTATTTAAATTAGGGTTACAATATAAAAAAGAAGAAGAACTTAACCCATATATAGAACAAGTTATTAATGATTTAACTTTAAATAATCAAAAAATTGAAGAACAAATTAATAAGTTTGGCTACACCTTAAACGAAAAATATGAATATGTTGATAAAGATGATGTAGTAGTTAATCAAAAAAGAAAATTAACAAAAGACGAAATTGATGCTTTAGTTCAAGAAACAAGTAGATTAGTTCAAATAAATGAATATTTAACACGTAAACCTAATGAACTTAGTGGTGGTCAACAACAACGTGTCGCTATTGCTAGAGCATTAGTTAAAAAACCAAGAGTTTTGCTTTTAGATGAACCTTTAAGTAACTTAGACGCTAGACTTAGACTTCAGACTAGAGAAGAGATAAAAAGAATCCAAAAAGAAACTGGTATTACTACAATCTTTGTTACTCACGATCAAGAAGAAGCAATGTCAATTAGTGATAGTATCGTTGTCATGAAAGATGGTCTAGAAATGCAAAAAGATCATCCTCAAGAAGTTTATAACAATCCTAAAAACTTATTTGTTGCTAAATTTTTAGGAACTCCACCAATTAATGTATTTAATGGGTATATTAAAAATAATTCATTATATATTGGTGAAGAAAAGATCTTAACTAGTGATAAATTAACTGAAGACAAAGAAGTTTATATTGGCATTAGACCAGAAGGTTTCTCAACCGGAGAGTATGTTAAAGATAATTCTAAAGTATTAACTTTAAATGTTGCTCAAATTGTTACGATGGGTCGAGATATGTCGCTAGTTTGCAAGCATGATAAATTTATAGGAGAAGATATAAAGATTATTATCGATAGTGATATTAAGGTTACTATTGGTGAAAACAAATTTGCAATTAAACCAAATAAGATATTTATCTTTGATGGTAAAACTGAAGAGAGAATTTATTTCTAATTATGGAAAGTAAGAACAACTGGAAAGCTTGGTTATATCTAGCTCCTGTCATCATCTTAATGGCAGTCTTTACTTTTTATCCAATATTAAACTCATTTTATATTTCGTTTTTAGATAATTATAATTATTTAAATGGAACATTTGATGGTTTTACATTTGATAATTATATAAAAATTCTTACACCATTTATTCAAAGTGGACCTGGAAGTTATTACGAAGAAGTAATGCAGATTGCCTTACCTAATACCTTACTTTTAACTATTATTACCGTTCCAATATCGATTTGTTTAGCTTTAGTTATTGCAATTTGTTTAAATTCGATTAAATGGTTCCAAAAAATATTCCAAACAATATTCTTTTTACCATATGTCACTAATGCTATCGCAATAGGTATGGTTTTTGCTGTTATTTTTGATACTGACTATGGTGTATTTAATGCTATTTTTGGTACTGCTAATCATCCTTGGGTTACTCCGGCTTATGGAGATCCTAATAGTAAAGTGAACTATTGGTCAGCGGTTTTTGCTTTATGTTTTTATATAATTTGGAGTTCATTGCCTTATAAAATTTTAATTTTCGTTGGTGGATTACAAAATATAGATAAACAATATTATGAAGCAGCACAAGTAGATGCAACACCTAAATGGAAAGCTGCTTGGAAGATAACTATTCCATTACTTTCTCCGCAAATAATGTATGTAATGATAACTTCGTTTATCGGAGCATTTAAAGAATACGATAGTGTTATTGGTTTATTTGGTACTACGGCTGGAAATTTTGACTCTACAACTGGTCCTAAAAATATGGAAACAATGGTTTATTTTATTTATAGCCAAATAAGTGATCGTGCTACTAGAGGCGGAGTTGGACTAGCTAGTGCTGCAGCAGTGTTTTTATTTATTATAATTATGATATTTACAGCTCTTCAATTCTGGGTTGGTAAGAAGAGGGTTCATTATTAATATGAGACAAGATTATAATAGTTTGCATTTAGTTTTAAAAGATAGTGGTTTTGATATTAAAACTCGTGAAAATATTTCTAAAGTTATGAAAATTATAGGAATGGTTTTTACATATATTGTTTTAATTCTATTTGCCATCCTTGTTGTTTTCCCATTTTATTGGATGATTATCACTTCCTTAAAATCTGGTGAAGAAATCCAAAGATTAATACCTACTTATTGGCCAGAAGTTTTTGTTTGGAGCAATTATTCCGAAGCAATGCAAAGATTAAATTTTGGTACTCTTTTAACTAATACATTAATTGTTGGTATTTTTTCAACATTAGGAACATTATTTACGACCATCTTTGCAGCTTTTGCATTTGCCAGACTTGAATTTAGGGGTAGAGATTTTATGTTTTCTTTACTTCTTGCTACAATGATGATTCCTGGCGAAATGATGGTTATAAGTAATTATACAAGCGTATCTTTACTTGGCATGACCGGAGGAAATCGAACCGGTGCATATTTAGCAATGATACTTCCTTTTATGATTAGCGTATTTTATATATATTTACTTAGACAAAACTTTAAACAAATCCCTAATGAATTATATTTAGCAGCTAAAGTTGATGGAAAAAGTGACTGGGCGTTTTTATGGAAAGTTATGGTTCCGTTAGCTATGCCAACTTTAACCACAATTTTTATTTTAAAACTTATGGGAACATGGAATGCTTATGTTTGGCCAAATTTAATTACTACTGGTCACGATGAACTCAAGCTTATTTCGAATGGTTTAAGAGATAGCTTTAATACTGCTGGTGATATAGATGATTATGGAATTCAAATGGCTGCTACAGTTGTTGTTACAGTTCCATTACTATTATTATTTATTATTTTTAGAAAATATATTATGCGTGGCGTAGGTCGTGCTGGAATTAAAGGATAAGGGAGGATTTTATGATTAAAAAAAGCCTATTAACTTTATGTGGTATTGGATTTTTAAGTTTAGCTACTTCTGCTTTAAGTAGTTGTTCTTTTAGAGGAACTGGGAGTAGTGATTACGATCAGGAACTACCAGAAGATGATCCTTCTAGTGAAGTAGTAATTGATTTTTGGCACTGTTTAGGCCATGATAAGACCTCAAATCTTACAAAAATAGTTCAACAATTTAACAAAGATTATGATGGTTTGTATGAAGTTAAGCTAACAAAAGTTGCAGGTGATTACGATTCACTCCATGATTCTGTTAAAACTAAACTTGCAGCCGGTGAGGTTCCAGCTTTATGTATGGGTTATCCTGATAGTTTTGCTGAATATATAAGTGATGATATTAATCAAAGTGCTATTTTAAGATTAGATAATTTCATTAATGATGAAGAATTTGGTTATAATCAAGCCGAACTTGATGACTTTATTGATGAATATTTAGAAGAAGGACAGAATTATCAATTTGAAGGTACTTGGTCAATGCCAATGTATAAGTCTACAGAGATTGCTTATTATAATGGTGGATATTTTGCTGGTGATAATACTCAAAACATTCGCTATATGGCTAGAACTTATCAAACTAGTGATTCAACAACATACAACGAATTCGAAACTTTAAGAAGAGCAGCCAGTTCTAAAAATGCTACCGATGAACAACTAGATGCGCTATATGAATTTACTAAAGCACACAATGGCTATTACTACGATGTTCCGGTGACTTGGGCTGAGATGGTTGCATTAGGTAGAGATATTGTTGCTGACAGAAATAAAGAAAGTGTAACTGGAAGTTTTATACCAATTGGCTATGATAGTGATGCTAACCTTTATATATCACAGTTTGCGCAAAGAGGCATTCCTTTCACTGTTAATAATGAAGATACAAATGATAATCCAAGTGCTCATTACGCTTTTGTAAATGATGAAGCTAAAGCATTTGTGAAAGAAGTTACCGATTTAATTAAAGAAGGTGTATTTATGACAAAAGGCAGTCTAGGGGAAAAATATACAAATGAATATTTCACTGCTGGACAAGCTGCTTTTGTTGTTGGTTCAACTGGTGGTAGTAGTTATAATGTTTCAAGTAACTTTAAAGTTAAATTAGCATCAGTTCCTTATTATGGAGAAACACGAAAATATATAATGCAAGGACCTTCAATATGTTTATTTAACAACAACGATCCTTATATTCATAAAGGCGCATGGCTTTTCTATAAAACCTTAGCCTCGACTGAAAATAACACAGCTTTAGCTTTAGAAAATAGTTATGATCCAGTATTAGAATCGTGTTATGAGACAGATCGATATAAACAATGGGTAGACCGAGCAGGGCAAGATTTAAAATACGATATAACTGCTGCAACCTTGCCACTTCATGATTACTATATGACTTCTCCTGTTTTTGTTGGTAGTTCTGTAGCTCGTGAAGAAATTCGAAAAATAACTGCAAATGTTGTAAATAGTGGAACTTCAATTGATCAAGCTTTTATTGAAGCATACAATAAATGTACTCGTTAAGGTGAAAAATATGCAAAAAAGAAATGGTTTATTAGTTTTAAGTTTTGGTCTAATGCTTGTTAGCTTAGCAAGTTGCTCTAGTGGCAGCAATGAAGCTACTTATGTCGACACAACGAGTAATTCACCTTATGGAAAAATTACTGATTTTAGTTTAGAAAATGAAGGATTAAAGGAAGGTGATGTTTTAACCTTTAAAGTAAATCCTAATGATGATTTTTTAATTGATAAAGTAACTGTAAATGGTAAAAATGCTATCCCTTTACTTGGAGAACCTAACACTTATCAATTTACTCTAGAAGCCGGTTCTAATAGAATTAGTGCAACTTATAAAATTGATCCTACGATTGATTTTGTTAAAAAGTTTAAACTAAATGTTAGCGATGAAACCTTTGCTAAATTAATGCAAAAAAGTAATCCTGATAACGCAAATTCTTTTGATTTTAGAACCGATGGAATAGAACTTGTCAGAACGCCATATTTAGTAAGCAAAGATTGGTGTGATGAGTACTTTATGAATTATGTTGACGGCGATACTACACATGTTGAAACATTGAAGTATGGTTATACTATAAAAGTTAGATATTTAGGTATTGATACCCCTGAAAGCAGTAGTGACTTAGAAGAATGGGGTAAAAGCGCAGCTATCTTTAATCAAAGTAGATTAGAAAACGCTAAATATATTTTATTACAATCCCAAGGTAGAGCGATGTATGATGAATCAGAAGTAAGTGCTGATGAATATGAATCATTATTTAGCTCTACAGTCGATGGTAATGGACGTAATTTAGCATATGTTTGGTATACGAATGAAGAAGAACCAACAAAAGATGATTTTAGATGTTTAAATTTAGAAATGGTTTATGAAGGGTTTTCTCAAGGCATTGGATCTGTTGAAGAACAAGGAGAAAATTATTATTATGCTTTCGATAAAGCAAATCTTTCTGCTGAAGCAAATAAAAGACATCAATATACCGATGTTCCAATGTCTGATCCTAATTATTGCTATAATAAACCTACAGATTTGGAATTAAGTCAAATTTATGAAACTTCTTCTAGTCCAGATGCAACTGATTCGATTTATAATGATGAAAAAACTTTATATCGAATTTCTGGATATGTAACTAGAAAAGTTGAAGGTGCTTTCTATTTCCAAAACTTCCCAGATTACACTTATGAAGATAGTGCTTATTGGGATGAATATGGTGCTTCTGGCTATAACGAAGATAAATTACCAACTAAAGCTTATGGAATGTATGTTTTTACTTATAGTCAAACTCCAATTAAAACCGGTGATTATGTAACGGTAATTGGCGTCTTAACAAATTATGGTGGAGCCTATCAAATGAGTGGAATTTCTTATACTGAATTTGATCCTGATTTAGATAGAGATACCACAATTGATCATGATAAGAGTGTTTCCGCTAGTGAAATTAAGCCAATTGAGTTAACTGCAAATCAATTTAAACAAATGCAATATAATAATGTACTTGTTCATTTAACAGAAAAAGTTTATCCATATAATGCTGATAATGGTTATGGTACACTTTGTGAAGGTGGTTTATATGAAGTTAATAAATACAATACTACTTATCCATTCTATAATGATAATAACAAAATAATTTGTTATGTCGATACCGTCGCTAATTCAACAGCTAGTCCAGATAATGCTTATAGAATGGTTGTTTCTCAAGAAATATTATTGGATTATCAAGGAGAATATTGCTATTCATATCAATGGTTAACTGGAGGTGAAAATCCATATTATTCTGATCCATCTACATTTAGTGGTGGAGCTCAATATTTATATGAACCAACAAGTAACCGTGAAGACTTGGTATTAAAAGATGAAAGCGAATGGCCTGAAGGAACTCAAGTTTTTGAATATGATGCAAAAGTACTTGATTTAACTTGTATTAGTCAACATTATTTATCCACAAGTGAAAAAACTTCAAACTATACATTAACTATTGTTGATAAAAACGATGTAATTATTAATCTTGCTTAAAATATGGAATTAAAGTTTATTAATAAAATAAAGTCTTTATTTAATTTGAAACCTGATCCTTCTAAAATCGAAGAAGAAGTCGATATTTTTGAGCAAGGAGAGTTAAAGGAAGAAATATCTTCTAAATTAAGTAAAGAAGAAATTTCTCGCTATTCTAGAATTTTACATACAAACGACAATAAAGCATATGAAAAAACTCAAAGTGGACTATGTTTTACTGTTATAGGAAGTATATTTTTAATTATTGCAGTTTTATTCTTCATATTATCATTTGTTAAACAAACAAATGTTATTGTTGGGATAAATGTATTTTCAATGCAATTTTATATTTTTATTATTTCTGTTGTTATTGGTGGATTATCTTTAACTTACGGGTTATATAAAACTATAACTTCACATTTAAGAAGAAAAATCTATCAAAAAGAAATTAATATTTTAGCTAAATTAAAAGATTAATATATCGTAAGCTTATTAATATAAGGGGGAATTAAAAATTAAAGTATGAAAAAGAAGCTATTATCTGTAATTACTTTAAGTGCTATTTTAGGGGTTGGTGTTGTTAGTTTAGCAGGATGCGATGAAAGAACTACACAGCAAACTCAAAAATATAGTGTTACCTGTGAAACTAGTAGTGACTATACTGTAAGTGGGCTAAATGCTGAAGGATATTCTGAAGGAGATTTAGTTTCATTTACTGTTACTGTTACTAACGAAGAAAAAGAAATTGAAAGCGTTAAAGTTAATGGTAGAGATATTCAAGGGTCTGGATCAACTTATCAATTTGGTATGCCTGCTCAAGATGTCACTATTGTCATTACTTTAAAAAACAAAGGAAGTGAAGTTCCACCAGTTGATTATAAATTAACATTTGGTTCTAGTCTTAAGACTGAAATGTTAGTAGGAGATACCCAAACTGTTTCTGTTTATTTTAACGGTTCTATTCGCCCTGATGGATACACTTTAACTACTGAACAAACAAATTTACTTAAAATTGAAGGTAATACCATAACTGCTTTAGCTGAAGGTGTTGCTACTTTGAATGCAGCTTATACTTATGAGAGTAAAGAATATACAGTTAGTGCTGAAATATCAATTACTGATTTATTTGGTGGAGTTGCTTTAGCTAAATTTGAAAAGTCAAATATGACTAATTTAACTTCAAATATTACTGGAAATGCTACATATCTTACTAAAGATGGTGTAAGCGATAGTGTAAGTGGTGTTACTTTAAAATATACTAATAATTTAGTTGGCGTCCCAAATAGTCAATATGAAGATAATAAACCTTATATTGAACTTGGTGTTTTTCAATTAAAATCAAACTCAAATGCAACCGTAAGTGAAGTTTCATTAGAAACAAACGAAGTGCTCAAAGTTAATAAAGTAATTATTACATATGTTACAAGCTGGTCAGCAGGAATAACCGATCCTCTAAGAGTTAATGTTGGAAATACTTCAAATTCATCCCCTATTTTTAGTACTGGCGAAAGTACTGGATTAATGGATGGTTCTTTTGAATATAAGATTTATAAAGGAGCTTATGTTTTTGACGATGCTGTAGGTAGAATTGAAATTGAAAATACAGTTAGAGCTGCATATATTCAAAGTATTGAAATATTTGGTGAAGCAAGCAATGAAATAGATGCAACATCTATATCCTTTAATTCTACTGATAAAGTTGTTACAGCAGGTGAATCAACAAGGTTAAATGCTACTTTAAATCCAAGTAATTCTTCCAATAAAATTACCTATGAAATTACATCTGGAAGTGAATTTGCAACTATCAGAGGAAAATATCTAATTGGCGTTCAAGAAGGCGAAGTTGATGTTGTCGCTAAAGCAACTAAATCAGATGGAACTGTTTTAACTAGTGAAGCTGTAACTTTTACAATTGAACCAGCTAAAGTTGATATCACACCATTAAGTGAAGTTAAAAAATTAAATGATGATACTGAATTTGTTTCACGTGCATATTATATGGGTAGAAATAGTTCACCATATACCAAAAATGAAACTTCTTTATATAATGGTGTTTATGTTGCAGACGGAGATGAAACATATCTTTTATATAGTGTAGAAGAATCGATGATTGCTTCAATTGAAGATCAACTTGTTATAGGAGAAACAATAATTGAATTTGCTGCTAAAGTTGCTGATTATAATGGATTAAAAGAGTGCGGTAGTGTAGAGTACATTCATATTGTTGATGAAGATGAAACAATTAAAAAACCTACAATTCTTAATATTTCAAAAGATACAGATATAACATTAGGAGAAGAAAATATAAGTAGAAGAGTGTCTGTTTCTGATGCTTTAGTAACTAATATTACAACAGTAGAAGATAATGATAATTATGAATATAAAGATACGAAATACAGAACAAATACTTATACTCTTGAAGTTGGCAGTCACGAATATGAATTGCAACTTGATGAAAGATATGATAATTTTACAAGCGAAATTAATGAAATAACTGTTGGTGATACTATTTCTTTTGAAAGCTTTGTTTACAAGTATGGTACAGGAAATTCTACTGAATACTATTTTTACTACATTGACAATTTAGAAGTAGTTAATGGACAAGAAATTGCTCCTACAAAAATTACAATTAGTGCTGATAAAACTACAATTTCAGTTAATCAAACAGCTACATTAAGTTATGCATTAGAGCCTAATGGTGCATCTAGTGAAGTTACCTATGAAGTGACTTCTGGTGAAGATGTAGTATCAATTAGTGGAAATGTAGTCACTGGATTAAAAGTTGGGGAGGCTACTATAGTTGGAAAAGTAAATGGATTAACTAGTGATCCTATTACTATTACTGTTAAAGAAGCTGGTGAAACAACTCTAGTTAAAACTGGTAAGCTTGGATTATATCAAGAAAATCTCGGACAAGTTTTATATTTTAATGGAGAAATATCTGGTGGAAGATTTTTAGCAACTACAACTGATTTTGACAGTGCAGAAGAGATAGATGTATTACAGAATGATAATGGTTATTTGCTTAGACTAGAAGACGGAACCTATATTGGAGCTAATTTTAACAATGAAAAAGCTAATTTCGAACTCACTAGTGAAGAATGCTATTGGAATTTTGATAGTGAAAATAACGCTTTTACAAAAGTATTAGATGGTGATGATGCGTACTTTATTGGCACTTATAGTGATTTTAATACATTTAGCTTAAGTGGCACTTGGTTTATGGAATCTGGGAATTTTATTGCTAATGTTTATGAAGAAGATATTAATGTTTTGCCAAGTGAAGTTACATTGAATGCAGAAAAAACTACATTAAAAATTAATGAATACACTCAATTAGAGTGGACTACAACACCAGAGGAATCGACTTTAACTGTTAAGCCATCGTTTACCAGCGACAATGAAGAAGTTGCTACTGTAAGTGGAACAGGATTAGTTACTGGTATCTCTCAAGGAACTGCAAATATTACAATAACATACGGTAATGTTAAAGATACAATTGCAATATCAGTTACTAATGAAGAAATCGTTATTAATTCAGTTAATTATGTTTACACTCCTGATTTTAATAACGGAACATTGTCTGGCAGTGCATATAGTACTGGTGGTAGTTTAACTGTTTCAAATGCTCTTGAAGCAATTAATAATACTACTGAAGAAATTTCGACCTATTTAATTGATAAAGTCACAAATGTTGAAAATGTTTACAGAGGAAGAGAGAGTGGTGCTAATGGTCTTAAATTTGGCGCTAAAGAAAAAGCTGGTACTCTTGAGTTTACCACTACACAAAATGTAAAGAGTTTAACTCTTAGTGTAATTGCTTGGAAAGGTGACAATGCTACTTTTACTGTTAATGGAATTTCACAAAAGATTAATACTTCTGATGGAAAAACAATTGAAACTATAATTATAGAATTTGATGAAGCTACTAAAACATTTGAGATTATTTCTGGTACTAATACGAGTAGATTTGCTATTGTAGGAATGTCTTTTGAATTAGCGTAAATCAATATTAAATATTAATTATTAGTTAATTAATAGAGGGTGTCAGAAAAGTCAAAGCTTAAAATGACACCCTTTTATTTTGGTTTGTGATATTTTTTCTTTTAGCCTTTTCGTTTGGTTCCATTTTTTCTTTAAAGTGTTTTTTTGAAGTATATTAAATCTTGGTTCTTTGAACTTTTCAGCTTTATCCTCACTTCGTGCTGTCCAATATTTTTTAATTTGCTTGCCACTAAAATATGAAAAATATTTTCTAATATTATAACCTAGAAAGGTTAATCTTATTTCCATATTCGCTGCTTCAAATCCTACTCTCCAAATCGATTTTGTTTGACCACACAATATGCTTCTTCAACCTGCATGTGCCCCTATTCAATCGCATTTCAATTCCTTCTATTGAAAGTAAATTTTTAACACTTTCTTGTTTCATTAATATAAGATTTTTATTTACTTCGAAAACTTAAAAATTTTTTTGTATATTTTCATCACTCATTATCTAATAAATAAAGGATATTTTCATGCTTTAATTCTACTTGTTACATCTCAAATTATTTTATAACATTTTATTCTTTTTATTTTTAAAATTACTTACTATGTTTTCAGTGAAGAAGATTTCGCTAATAGTGAAATTAAATTATTAGATAATACGAATACTATTGTTAGCTTTGTTCAAGGAATTACTAATTATACTGTTAGTAGTACTGGTAGATATGAATCTTTAACTGGTGAAAGCTATACTCCAACAAATAGCGATGTTTTTCTATCGAGTTTACCTGAATTCGATATTACTAATAAAGTAACTAGTGATGCATTTTATTCAAGTTATTTTAGTTTAATCGATAATAGAACTACTGATAAAGAAGTAATATTACTAGATAGTCCTAGTTCAAATACTTTAAAGTATGTTAAAAATGGTGAAACTTTTACTTTAGAAGGTTAATATGGGCTAGATTATGATTCAAATGTTGTTTTAAAAATTGGCAAACTTCCTCATATTTTAATCAATTTCTCCTAGAGTACTATTCGATAGAATCTATTGGACTTATCCAATTTATGAAGTAGTTAGTGATAATACCTATCGAATTACTTCTTATCGAGATGCTGTTAGTGAAACCTTAATAAATTTACTACTAATCTAATTTAAATATTACTTTTGATAAATTAACTAAATTTCTTTATTATCTAGATAGTATGAAAAAGTTTTTAGTTATATGTGACTCTTTTAAAGGTTCATTATCTTCAAGTAAAATCAACTTATTTTTAGCAAAAAGCTTGCAAAACTCAGATTATTTTCCAATGTCTGATGGTGGAGAAGGATTTTTAGAAGCTATTAAACATTTAAAAGAAGGCAAAGTAATTAAAAGAAAATTTAGTGATTTATTAGAGCATAAGAGAAGTGTAGAAATCTTTATTGATCAGGATAATAACGCATATTTTGAATCTTCTAGTTTAATTGGTCTTAATTTAATCAAAACTAGTTCCATCTTTGATAGAACTAGTTTTGGACTTGGCGAAGTATTAATATATTTAAACACCTTAAATATTAAATCTTTATACATTGGGTTAGGTGGATCAGGGACTAGTGAATTAGGTATAGGATTACTCTATGCTCTAGGAGCAAAATTTTATTTTAAAGAAATAGAAATAGTTAAACCTAAAATAAGTGATTTAGACTATATAACTAAAATTGATTTAACTAATATAATTAAACTTAATTATCAAATAAATTTAGTAACCGATGTTGATTCACCTTTACTTGGTAAATTTGGAGCAAATAAATTTTTTGCTAAACAAAAAGGAGCTAGTCCTTTAGATATAACTAGATTAGAAAAATTATTTAATAAATTTTTAGCAATTGTTTCTACTAAATTAACTAACTTAGAAGATACAAAAGGAGATGGTGCAGTAGGTGGAATTGGGTTTAGTTTAAAACATTTATTAAATGCTAAATATATTGAAGGCAGTGAGTTTATGCTAGATCTAATTAGTTACGATAAAATCATAACTAATTATGAATATATAATAACTGGAGAAGGATCTTTTGATATTCAATCTTTTCACAATAAATTAGTAGGTAAAATAATTTCTAAAACACCTAAAGAAAAGTTAATTATCATCTCTGGAATAAATAAAACTAAATATAAAAAACATATTTATTCAATATATAAAACTTATACAAATGATTTGAATGATGCCACTAAAAATCCACTAAAATATCTAGCTAAAATTGTTAAAAAAATAAAAGTAGATTTTAATATAGTGAATAAAGTAAGCCATACTTTTCCTATATTTATAAATGATGATTCCAATATTTTAATATTAGGATCATTTCCTAGTGTTAAATCTAGAGAAGAAAATTTTTATTATATGAACCCATACAATAGATTTTATAAAGTTTTAGCTGTGGTATATAACGAAGTTGAGCCATTAAGTTTATTAAATAAAAATAAATTTTTATCTAAACATAAAATAGCTTTATATGATGTTATTGAAGAATGTGAGATTGATGGATCTAAAGATGATACGATTAAAAATGAAGTCGTAATTGATTTAGATTCGATAATGAATAAATACCATATTAAGAAAATATTGCTTAATGGAAGTAAAGCTTTTAGTGTATTTAAAAAATACTTTTTTAAATATTTGCCTATTGCTTATAGTCTACCTTCAACTTCACCATTAAACATTAATTACTCAGTGGAAAAATTAATTGAGTTATATAAAAACGCGTTAATTTAATAAAAATAGTTGAGTTTTGCAAGATTTTTGATGAATTTAAGGATTAATAAAAATCGTAATCATCATCGTAATCATAATCATCATACTCATCTTCTAATAGACTATTATATTCATTATTGTAACTTTCTTGATAAGAGTATTGTTTACCTATCTTTTTTAATTTAGTTATTAGATAATCTCTTATTTGAGAACAATTTGGTGCTAACACATAAAATAAATATAAATTATTTGGAAAACTTTCAATGAAATCTATAATCTCAAAGTGAGATGTTGAATAATAATATGCTTTTTTAGAAGCAGTTATTAAAAAGCTAATAAATCTAGAAATATCATTCCCAAAATTTTCATAAGTTTCTTTTGGATAATGAAACATTATAGGTAAAACTTTATCGTATTGTTCCTCTTTAAGAAATTCATCAAATAAATTTTTATCAAATTTAGGTTTATATTCTAACTTTTTAAAAGTATTTTCATTTGCTGGAAAGGCTTTAAAAAATTCTTTGTTATATTTATCTAGTATTTTAGTTTTTTCATCATTAGAAAAGATTTTTAATAAACTTGTTTTTTCTTTAAAATTAAATAAATCTAAAGAAGCACTGATAATCTCTTTATCTTTATCTGAAAAATTAATTGTATTATTTTTATTAGCAGCATTAATTAATTTTTTTAAATATCTATTAAGCGAATTAATATAACCATAAATTAAAGAAGAAGTTAACCTTTTTTGAAAGTTAGGAATATTAGATTTGGTTGTTAATAAACTTTCTTTAATTACATTATCACTAGTAGGTAAATAAATTGTATATAGATAAGCATCGAAATATGTAATTAAATCTAAAACTTCTTTGAGATCTGAGTTTGATGTATCTAGATTATTATAGATATCGTTATTGACTACTAAATAGACATATTTATAAAATCCTCTATCCATAATACCTTGTAATGTATAGTGTAAGTAGTCTAATTTATCGATAAAATTTTCAGTCAATTGATAATTTTTAGTAATTTCTAGTAATTTATTTTTATATTCTTGTATTTTAGATTTATCAATAGTAACAACAACTCGATTAGTCTTTTTATATTCGCTATTTTTAAATTCATTAAGATATTCTTTATATTGTCTTTGATTAATTTGACTATCTTTTTCAATAGGAGCAGGTAAAAGTGCTTTATTTTTAGATAAAATTATTAATGCATAAAGATGCTTACAAGGCTTTTTCTCAAAGCATGTACAAGAATAACTTAGTATCGGATCTTCGCTATAACTGATTTCTAATTTAAAGCGATTTAATTTATCAATAGCGGAAGCTGTAATAAGATTTTTCGTAATTGAAATATTTTTTATTAATAAAGAATTAGCAAAAGAATAAGATAAAGAAATCGTATTTTGATCGAATAAACATTCGTGTAATCTTAAATGAAATATACTAGTTAGACTTAAATCTTTAGGTTTATCTAAGTCAATATAGTTATCTAAAAAAGAAGTAGATATTAAGGTTTCTTTTTTAAGTTTAGGAAAATAAATATTTACTTTATTATCTTCTTCATAAGTATTTAAAATAATTCCATACTTACATATTTTATGATAGATAATTTGATGAACTTTATAATCCATATTAATTATTACTCTCTAAGATAAACTTAATATCTTCTCTAGTTAAGTTAGTGATAGAAGAATCATCAGTTGAAACTATTTCTTTAACGATATCTTTTTTATGGTTTTGAAGTTCAACGACTCTTTGTTCAATTGAATCTTCACAAATTAATTTAATGACCTTAACATTTCGAGTTTGCCCAATACGATGAGCTCTATCGGTGGCTTGTTGTTCGGCTGCATAGTTCCACCATGGATCAAGATGAATTACGACATTTGCTCCAATTAAATTTAGACCAGTTCCACCAGCCTTTAAAGATATAATTCCAACCTTAATCCTATTATTTACATTAAATTCATTGCAGATCTCAACTCTTTCTTGAGATTTTGTTTGACCAGTGATCATGAAATATTTAATTTCTTCTTGAGTTAAATAGTTTTCAACAATCTTTAAAGCTTCAACAAATTGAGAGAAGATTAAGACTCGATTCCCATTATTAATTTCATCTTCAAGGATTTCGATTAAGGCGTTAAGTTTTCCACTTCCTCCCTTATAATCTTCAATGAATAAACTAGGACTAATACAAATTTGGCGAAGTCTAGTTAAGTATTGTAAAACATTAAAGACTGTGCCACCACTAGAAAGTGTATCATTAGCTAAAAGTTTATAGGCATCGTAATTTTTTCTTTGCTCTATAGTCATATCACAAGTCATGATGACTTCGTATTTTTCAGGTAAATCTTTTAATACATCGTCTTTAACTCTTCTAAGAATAAATGGAGCGACTAATTTTTTAATAGTTTTACTATAATTAGGATCTCTTTCATAAGCCTCTTTAAAGGTTGATAAATTTGGTAAATAACCAGGCATTAAAAAGTCAAAAATTGACCATAAATCAATAACACTATTTTCAATAGGAGTACCAGTTAAAACAAATTTATGCTTAGCATTTATTTTTTTAACACTTTGAGTTTTTAAAGCATGAATGTTTTTAATAAACTGAGCTTCATCTAAAATAGCGATATCAAACTCTTTATCTTCGTATAAATAGATATCATTTCTTAAAGATTCATAAGATGTGATATAAGTAACCTTTTTATTAGGATTAATACTATTAATTTTTGTTTTTCGATCATTAGCTTGTCCATATAAAGCGATAATTTCTTCATCTTTAGCAAATTTTTGATATTCATTTAGCCAGTTAAAGATAAGACTAGTAGGACTAACGACTAAAATAGGTTTATCGATATTAAGTCCTTTTAAAAAGGAAATAATTTCAATAGTTTTACCTAGTCCCATATCATCAGCTAAAATCCCACCGACATTATCTTTATAGCAGACATTTAACCATTTAAATGCATCTACTTGATATGGTCTTAAAGTCGCGTTAAGTAAAGGTGGTTCAAGATTTAAGTTTTTAAAATTTTTAAAATCATTAAACAAAGTTTCGACATATTCATTTTGCATATCTACCAATGATGAATCATTGAGTTTAAAAGCAAAATAAGGTGGAATTTCTTTTTTTGTATTTAAATCATCTTCACTTTTTAATAAATTTAATTCACTAGTCACTTTATTAAATTCAATCGCATTTTGGCTATCGATATTTATGATATTATCTTTAAGTAAAATAAATTTTCTTTTCTTTCTAATAGCTTTTAAAATAGCGTAGAGCTCTTCAGGAGTATATTCGCTTTCTCCTAAAAAAGCATTAAGAATTGAGACATCGTTTTGGATATAAACTTTTGGAGGATTAAACATCGATAATTTCTTAGATTTAATAGAATCACTTAGATAAATATCACATAATTCTCTTAAAATTGATAAATCATCATTTAAAAATGACCAAATATCACCTTGATCAGTCATTATTCCACCTTTAAAACCTAAAGAGATTAAAACTTCTTGATAACGGTTATAAACTAGTAAAGCATCATTTTTGAGATCTTCAGGTTTATATTTTATATTGTTAATAAAATATTCGCTTTTAACAGTAATTTCTTGTTTTGAATTAAAATCAAAATAACCTTTGATATTTAAGGCGTTGAATTCAAATTCTCTTTTAATTTTATTGCTATAGCGAAAATTATTTTGATAGTTTAAAAATGTTGTGTATTTAAATTGATCTTTATGTTCTTTAATTGAAGTAACAGGAGCATTTTTAACTAATTCATATAAATTATTATAGATTGGATCTAAAGAGACGATATCGATATTAAAGGTGGATTTATTGTAATAGATATTACTATTAAAAAGTTCGGTGTAACCATCAATTTTATCAATCTTTAAATCATAATCATTAGTAATTTCTATTTTAGGTTTAAGTTCGTTTAGTCTAACTTGATATGGGATTGAATCAATATAAACTATCTTATCTTTAAGTATTTTAAATAAAGTATCAAAATTAGATATGACATTATTTTCAAGATAATAACTATTATAGCGAATATTACTCTTTAAAAAATCTAAAACTCTTTGGCTTGAATCATTAAATAAAGAAAAAGATAAAGTTAAAGAAGGAACTTTTTTACCGCTTAGTAAATTTTGATTATTTACATCACGAAGTAACTTTTCTAAGGTATATCGATTAGACTTTTGATTTAAATAAGATATATAAGTATAAATATTAGTTTTAGCTTTACCAGTTGTATCAAAATAAAATTCAATATTTAATTTACCTTCATATTTTTGTAATTGTTTTTTGGTATTTAATCTATCGAGACTATCGATAAAATAATTTAAATTGACAATATATTGTTTTTGATAGATAGTTTCATCTAATTCACTAAAATTTTTATAGGCTGCATCAAGATTATTTTGGATATAATTTGCTAAAGCCTCATTTAAAAAATTGTACTCAATCGTATTTTCAGAAGGAACAAAATATTTTCGGCTACTATAAATAATAAATTTTTCTTCATCACTATCGTATTCAAGATTTAATTCTTTAACAGGGCCACCATTATTTTTTAAACAAATATTGAATGTGAAGGTATAGCTATCTAAATTAAAACTCGTTATTCTTGTTTCAAAATATGTCGAAAAGTCTAGCGAGATATGCTTATTTTTATATTCCTCAAAAAATTTAGCTATTTTTTCATTTCTCATATTCTTAACCTCTTATAAAACGAATTTGAACTAGATATTTATTATGTGGATAAATACTAAATAACTTTTTTAGATGTTCTAAACTAAAAGCGATATCTTGTGATTCTTGACTAGTCATTAATTTTACTAAAATATCATTTTTACTATATTTAGTTAGTAAGGTATCTAGATAGTTTTCTACAAAGTAAGCGATATCAATAAATTTAGTGTAAGTAGGGAATTTATCTAATATTTCTTCTTTAGAAAGACATTTAAAATCATCGAATAAATGAATTCGATTATCGTAATAAAATATACCTGGCGAAGTTAAAAAGACATCGTTTAAAATAGGTGAATTTTTAAATTCTTCTTTAAATCCAGCATTTGTTACATTATTAAAAAAGTCGATTATTTGCTTAACATTAAATTTAGTAAGTGAATGTAGATATATGTAATCATATAGTTTTAAATTATTTGTATTAATCAAATAGCGAGGATATTTAGTATTTAAAGTATAAAGTTTATCGTAATCGTTATTTAAGTAAGCGATCATAATTAAAACTAGTGAATCCGACTCCCGATAATTTTGAGCGCAATATTTTGAACTAACATGCACTTGACTATCAAGTGCTAATTCATAGCGATAATAACTTCTAATAAAATCATATATAACCGAGTAATTTTCAGGTAATTTTAAGTTAAGTTTTTCTTTATAGTCATTAATTTTTTTAATAAAGATAAAATCTTCAAGGGTTTGAGACTCTAAAAATTTTTTAAAGTTATCTAAGTCTCCCCCTTGAAAATTATTAAAAGATTTAGAAAAATGAGTTAATGAAGTTAAATATTTTATGTATTCATTCATTTTTTCTATATTACTATCATAAAAAGTAGTAGGAGTAATTTTTTCTATATCTTTTAAATAAAATTCTCCAAATTTACTTTTAGTATTTAGCTTACTAGGTGTATAGGTTTTAACTTCGTAATCTATAATTTTAGGGAACACTTTATTAATAGGATTATTTTTAAGATCTTCTTTAATTTTTAAAAGTAAACCATATAGATGTTTACATAAACCAGCAAAATCATAAGGACAAGAGCAACCGATAATTAATTTATAGTTATTAAAATAAATATAGCTATGGTAACACATTTCTTTATTTTCATAATAAAAATATTTATAAACATTAGAAATAACTCCAAATGGAACTTTTTCATATGTGATATCTTCTAGATATTCATAAGCTCTTTCTTTACTTTTTCTAATAAATAGATTACTTAATAAATTTAAATCTATTAGATCAAACACAGTTAAATCTTTAACTTTTTCTTGATCTAAATCATTAAGAATGTCTTTAGAAAAAGTTCCATTTTTATATTGAGGGAAGTCTATTTCTATATAATCATCACTAAAAGAAGTAACTATTCCATATTTATATACTGTATGATAGATGATGTAATAAGTATTTTGCACGTTTATAGATCCATAAGTATCTTTAAAATGTTAGTAGTAGAGATAAACTTTAATACATCATTAAAAGAGTTTAATGATGTATTTTGGTATTTATAAAATAGTTTAGTGAGTAATCTATCAACACTAGTTTTATTTATTTTATATTCGTTTTCCTTATATTCTTCATATTGCTCTACGATGAAAGTTAATAAGATTCTTCTAACTAAAGAGATTAAAGAAGTCTCTAACCAATATAAAAACCTTGCAGATCTAAAGTATTTTTCTTTATTTTTAAATTTTAAATATAAATCTAGTCCATCATTAGCGTTATGATATAGATCAATAAAAGCAAAGTCAAATTGGTATTTATTTAATTCGCTATCTAAAAAGTTAATCGCATCACTTTTAATGATTTTTATTTTATCTTTATATTTAAATTTATTTAATAAATAAGTATTAAATAAATTAATAATTGAACTATCTTTTTCTATGACATAGATCTTATTAACTTCTTTTTTAAGCGATGCCATAAACTGAAAATAGCCTAATCCTAGCCCAAAGGTAATGATATTACCTTTTACTAAATTAATACTATCTTCCATAGTATTAATTTCATTAGGAGTAATTAACATCCAAGGGGCATTTCCTTTATTTAAAGTTAAATATTTATAGGGTTTCGTAAAATATCCTAAAGATACTATTTCTTTATAGTTATCTAAGATTGTTATTTCATTATCGATAAATAATTCATAAGGTTTATATTCACTATAAGTTATTTCATAATCCTTATATTTAATATTAGAGATATTATTAATTAATTTATTATAAGGATTATTCATATATTTATTAATATCTAGTTTATTAATAACTAGATGTTCATTTATTAAAGAATTATCTTCATCACTAGGGCTAATTAAATCAATTAATTTATTTTTAATATCTAAGTCATTATCGAAGTATTTAGTTTCAGTAGTCATTAATTCATTTATTAAACTAGATATATAGATATTATCTTCCTTTATATTTAATAATTCATTGATTTTTTCAATATCAATTTTATTTAAATTAACCTTCATCTTAAAAACAAACCTATTGACTTATTTTACTATAAAATAGTAAGATATTTAAGCAATTTTTATTGCTTTAAGGGCCCTTAGTTCAGCTGGGAGAACGCTTCCATGGCATGGAAGAGGTCGTCGGTTCGAGCCCGATAGGGTCCACCATATTAGAACGACATGTCTGATACATTCTTAGTCGATGACTATGGGTGTGCAGACTTTTTTTATTTTATCCGATAAATACGCACTTTTTAAAATTACGCCGTGTAGCAACATATAGATAAGCGAAGAAAATTTATCATTTTTTAGAGCCAAGTTTACACGGCGTAGGTATTTTTACACGGCATAAGGCTCTTGAAGAAGTCCGATGCCCACCCCTAGAAAATCAACATAAACTTATCATATTTGGAACTCATTCTTGTTGGAGATTTAGAGCTGATTACTGATGTTTTTAAAATAGATGGTGAGTTAAATAAGCTAGTGAAAGAAAAAGAAGAGATACATAATGAATTTAATCTTCTCGTTAAAATGAACACAAAAACTCAACAAGATCAGTCGATTTGGAGAAAAAAGTATGCAGAACTTGAAGATAAATATAAAAACAAGGAATCTGAATATAAAAATTTGATTAGTCAAAAAGAAGAAAGAAAACTAAAAGAAAGCAACTTAAACACTTTTATAGAAACGCTTAAAAAAGGCGAACTGATTACTGATTTTGATGACGCTGTACTCAACTTCAATCTAGAAAAAGCAGTGGTTCATAAAGACAAATCCATAACGTTCATATTCTTATCTGGTATAGAAATTAAGGTAGAGGCCGGGGAGTAAATCCTTGGCTTCTTTCATTTTTGAATTTTTCTTAAGATATGCAATTTATCTTTTTTGCAAATGGCGTAGAAAGTTATTGTAGTGTCTTCGCTGATTATCGGTATAACTACTCTGTTAGGTTCGTTCCTGAACTTAAGCGATATGTTTGTGGCAAAGCCAGGAATAGAAGAAGCACTAACGATTTCAGAGAGGTTTTCTTGTTCTTGCCTAAAGAATTTTGATTTTTTTAGATGGGTTTCGACTATTTTGTCCCAAGGACCTAAGTCTTTGGCTATCAGGAAAGATTGACCATCTAACTCCTCAAAAGTTACGCCCTCCGATTTTTTGGATAGAAAATGGTTTTTTGGAAGATAGACATATAATTTTTCGTCCATTATTTTCTCGCAATAAATGCCTTCTATTTGGATTTTTGAATTGATGAAGGCAACATCCGCAATGCCTGAGATGACGTCATTGATACATTTCTTCTCATCTTTTATTTCTAAGGTTTGGGGATTGTTGTCTTTTTCAAAATAGAAGAAATCAGGGTATTTGAATGTTGGGCCGGGCGCGGTCATTTCAACATGGATGGTCAAAGACTTTCGCTTGAGTTCCTTGGCCTTTTCCCTTATTCGCTTGTCGATTGAGATGGCGTCTTTTATATATTCAGAAATAATTCTTCCATTTTCGTTCAGAACTATTTTGTTTGGCCTTCTATCGAAAAGATCTATTCCCAATTCGTATTCGAGCTTTTGGATGGCTTTGGTAACGGAAGGCTGAGAGACATTTAGCTTTTCGCTGGCTTTAAGGGTCGTCCCTTCCTCAGCCACGGCATTGAAATATTCCAGAAGATATGAATCTAACATTTTATCACCTACTATTCGTAATAATTATACTACACTAATCAATCGATATAAACGTTTTTGATGATTAGGATTTAAAATTTAATCGGAGGTAGAGAAATGAAGACATTAATCGCATACTTCAGCTGGTCAAACAACACAAAAAGGCTAGTGGAAGAAGTAAATAAGGAATTTAACTTCGATGTCGTTAGAATCGAAAGAAAAACGCCTTATAGCAAGGACTATAACGAATGCGCATACGTTGAAGCCAAGGACGAAGTCAGCGAACATATTCATCCCGAAATCAAAAAGCTAGATATTGACTTTGGTGGCAATGACTCGATTTTGCTGTTCGCTCCGATTTGGTGGTATACGGTCCCGATGCCGGTTTTAACTTTTATCGAGGAACTAAAATCATATAAAGGGAAGGTTGTTTTGTTCGCTAATAGCTACACGAACGATCCTCAATATATGGTCAATAGCAAAAAAGATATATTGGAAGTAAATCATGATCTGAATCTTGTAGACGGATTGTTTAACAAGAGCGTAAAGGAACACATTAATTTTATAGGAAAAATGGAGGACAAATAATTATGGAAACTTTAAAACTTTACAATGGGGTAGAAATCCCTGCCAATGGATTTGGCGTTTATCAAATCAGCAAGGAAGATTGCAAAAAGAGCGTCTTAGCAGCCCTGAAAGCCGGGTATCGTCATATTGACACGGCTCAATCTTACTTTAACGAAGAACAAGTCGGAGAAGCATTGGCCGAAAACGATGTGCCAAGAAAAGACATCTTCTTGACCACAAAGGTGTGGATCGATCATTATGGGGAAGGCAAAACCTATGATTCGGTTATTGAATCCTTAAGAAAATTAAAAACAGATTATCTCGATTTGATTTTGCTTCACCAGCCGATTGGAGATTATTACGGTGCTTACCGAGATTTAGAAAAACTTTATAAAGAAGGCAAGGTCAGAGCTATCGGAGTTTCGAACTTCTATCCTGATAGGCTCGTAGATATTTGTTTATTCGCCGATATTAAACCGATGGTTAATCAAATTGAAGTCAATGTCTTCAATCAGCAAATCGAAGCCAAAAAGTGGGCTGATAAATACGGTGTCATCTTGGAAGCTTGGGCACCTTTTGCAGAAGGTAGAAATAATATGTTCCATAACGAGACCTTGATGAGTATTGCCAAGAAACACGATAGAAGCGTTGCCCAGGTCATTCTTCGTTGGCTCTATCAAAGAGGGATCGTCTCTTTGGCCAAATCAACCCATGAAGAGCGAATCAAGGAGAATTTCGATATCTATTCGTTTGAACTCGACGGCGATGACATGAAGCTCATCGAGACTTTGGACACGAAGACATCATCTTTCTTCAGCCATCAGGATCCTGCCATGATCGAGTGGTTCGGACAGCTGATTGTCGAAAGAAGAAATAAACAATAAAGAAGAGGAAAACAAAATGAAAAAGGCATTCTTAACTTT
>JADIMY010000067.1 GCA_017694345.1 Candidatus Onthovivens merdipullorum
AAATTGAATAATTCAGACCAATACGAACCAATTACAATAAAGTTAACTAAGGCTGACACTCCAATAGCTTATCAAAACAAAATTGATGAACTTGTGGAACAAGGTTGTTACCCAAATGTAGAAGAAGCTGAAAAAGATAATCCAGAGTTTGAAATGGATTGTGAAATCTATTATGATAAGCATTACGGTGTTTTTGCCGTTGAAAGTGGAGCAGTCGAAAGTGGAACTATTTATTCACCTTATAGCGGTGAGGTTTGTGATAATGCAGATGTAAATTAAAAAATATTATTATGAAAATATTTGCGATAATTTGTTCTATTATCTGGATTTTGTTTTCTCTTTTTTTAATAGCACATATTCTTGACTATACAAAAGCTCCAGATTATTTGGTAAATTTATATATTATTGGCTGCATATTTACTATCATTCAAGCAATAATCAAATTTTCTACGAGTGATACATACTAATAATATATACATACAAGAAACGTCACCTATTTAGGTGACGTTTTTTTTATGCTTTTTCACTGACACAAATATCGGAAGTTTTTTTCAACTTACCAAACAATTTTAGTTAAAATATATTAATTGAATTTTTTTCCTTATTTTATTTGCATATATGAAATAAAAGCATTATCTTTGCACTACAAACTTAAAGATATGTAATATGGTAACAAAAGAATTAATTAAAAAACTTGACAATTTGCTTTTTGAAAGCAAAGATAATCAGAAACAATGTTTAATCATTATAGATGAAATTAATAGACGACCTCAGTTTATTAACTTTATCAAAACATTTATTGGAAAAGACGGTTTTATTCCGTTTGAACATGGATATAAGCCTAAAAGATATTATGGCAAATATAATTCAATTGGCTATGATTTTAAAAAGGTTTATGGTGTTGGCTATGATTTTATTGCCATGCCTAAACAACGCATACCAATTGAGAATTTGACAAATGAGCAGCTTAGAATACTTTGTAAAATTCTTTATGAATATTCTTTTTATTGCCGTTATGAAGCATAAAAAAAAGTTCTGAAAAAACTTGCATAATTCAAAATTACTTAGTATCTTTGCAACGTCAAATTAAAAACAACAAATATGGCTAAAGAAATTATTAAAATTAATGGTAAGGAATTAAATATCGGACGTGTTCTTATCCAAAGAAAAAATAAGACGGTTAAAGACTTCATTAATGAGTTAACGCCAAACATTGAAAGCATTACTATGTATGCTTATAGAAACGGCACAAAACCTTTCAGAGATAAAGAACATTTGAAACAATGGCTTATTTCAAACCAAGAGGGTTATCCCAAGTTTAATTATGAAATTTATGCTTACTTTGTTGATAAATGTGGCTTGAATAAAAAATAAAAAAAGTTCTGAAAAACTTGCACAATTCAAAAATAGTTAGTATCTTTGCAGCGTAAAACTTAAAAACATTGAGATATGAAAAAGGTTAGCAAAAAATTTGGACAGTATGTAGTTGAAATGCGTAAATTTAAGGAAACTATGGGACATGATGATAGTCTTCCGTTCAACGCTGAATTATGGGTTGGAAACACGCATATCGCAAATTGTTATAACGATGGGTGGGGTGGAGAAACAGTTGTAGCTCCCGTTAATTGTGAACTGTTTGACAAAGTTGCTAAAGAAGTTTGCGCTACAAAAGGTGCTTTATGTAAAGAAGAATGGAGTTATACAATGCCGATACTTGCTGATGAATTATCATGGCAATGTGAGGTAGCAAAGACAATTGAAAAAAGTCAGAGAAATGGTCTTGTGTTCTTGAAAGAAGACGGTAACTTAACAATAGTTCCTTTCAATAGTGGGAAGCGTAAAAACATACCTATTAGTGAAATGCTATTGAGCCAAAGCGGTCAAGAACTTATTAAGAAAACTATTGAGAAATATGAGAAAATGGGTTTAAAACTCGTTAGTACAAACATTCGCTATTCAAAGGTACTTATTTAAGTACCTTATAGCTAAAATAATAATATGGATAAATATTTTTACGAAGTTCATGTTAATATCCCAAGAAATGGTTATTCGTTTGCGATAGAAAGCAATAAATCATTATCTGATGAAGAAGTAATATCATTAGGAATTGAATTGGGAAGATTTGAAGAAACAAGTGATGCCGATTGTGTTGATTATGTTGGAGAAATAACCGAATATGAATATAGCACAATGAGATAAAAAAAGAGTTCTTTAAAAATTTGGATATATGAAATAAATTTTGTATCTTTGCAATGTTGAAATAAAAAAAACAAAAAGGAAACTTACAGCAATATAAATTATTAAAATTGGGTTTAATGAAAAAATGTTTCCGAATTATTTTGGAGTGCTGCTCAGATGGTGGATGGGCGCTGGACTGTAAATCCAGTACATTAGAAACTCAGTGGGTTCGAATCCCACCACTCCAACTAAAACGGACGGTTTTAGTATAGCTTAATTAGCAATGACACTAAAAAGATTAAGCCGTTTTCTGAAGAGTTCCATAGGAGAAACGTTAGAGCGTTAGCGTGATAACGGTGTGGACAATTGGGGACTATGGTAAATAGTCTGCTACTTAGGTAGCTTCAGGGGTTCAAATCCCCTCTCTTCAACAAAAGGAAAGTTAGCAAAGGTGGTCAATGCGGTGGACTGAAAATCCACAAATGATAGTTCGATTCTATCACTTTCCACAAATAAAAAAAAAAGTTCTTTAAAAATTTGGATATATGAAATAAATTTTGTATCTTTGCAATGTTGATTTAAGAAACGGACCGTTATCTCAGTAGGTTAGAGAAACTGACTCATAATCAGGAGGTCGCAGGTTCAAGCCCTGCACGGTCCACTTTCTGAAGAGTTCCATAGGAGAAACGTTAGAGCGTTAGCGTGATAACGGTGTGGACAATTGGGGACTATGGTAAATAGTCTGCTACTTAGGTAGCTTCAGGGGTTCAAATCCCCTCTCTTCAACAAATGTTCGCTAAATGTCTTAGATTTATATATTCTAATTAATTATATTATTAAGTCGAACACTAAAGTAAGGAATACCAAAGGAGAAACGTCAAAGTGTTGGCACAATGACGGTGTGGACAAATGGGCGATATTGAAATATCTGTATAAATGCCAAATAATAATTATAATATAATAAGTAACATTAATTCTATAATTATAATGTCGGTTACTTAACATTATTTGGTAAATACCAAATAATGTTAAGTAACCGACATTATAATTATAGAATTAATGTTACTTATTATATTATAA
>JADIMY010000068.1 GCA_017694345.1 Candidatus Onthovivens merdipullorum
ATTTTATATTATTCAATTCAATTAAATTTATCACCCTAGTTATAAATCAAATATATAATAATTTATTGCTTACAAATTAAGTTTCTTTCATTTAAATTAAATTCAATTAACTTTACATATTTTTAAATTATTTAAATTAATAGATAAACAATATGGATATAAAAATTTATAATATTAACGGAGGAAATGTTATGGCTTTTAATTTTTATATTCCAACTAAAATAATCTATGGTGTAAATTCATTAAAAAAATTACATGAACAAGACTTACCATTTAAAAAAGCTTTAATAGTTACAACTAATGGTAAATCTATTATTAAATATGGCTATTTAGATTCTTTAAAAGAAGAACTAAATAAAGCTCATATTGAATATATAGTGTATTCAAAGATATTACCAAATCCTATAAAAGATCATGTTATGGAAGCAAGTGAAATTGCTAAAATTAATAAATGTGATGTAATTATTGGAATTGGTGGAGGAAGTGCAATTGATAGTGCTAAATCTATTGCAGTTATGGCAACTAACCCAGGAGATTATTGGGACTATATTGAAGGAGGAACTGGTAAAAATAAACCTTTAGTAAATAAACCTTTACCAATAATAGCTATTACCACAACAAGTGGTACAGGAACAGAAGCTGATCCATTTACTGTTATTACAAATAACGAAGAAAAAATTGGTTTTGGGGATGCTAGTAAATTTACTTTTCCTTACTTATCAATTGTTGATCCAATGCTAACTGTAACTATACCTTCTTCATTAACCGCTTATCAAGGATTTGATGCTTTATTTCATTCAATGGAAGGTTATTTAAATGTTAGACATAATGAAATAAGTGATTTATTTGCTTTGAAAGCTGTTTCTTTAATTAGTAAAAGTTTACCAGTTGCAATAAATGATGGTAAAAACATTGAAGCAAGAAGTGATGTAATGCTTGCTAATACTTATGCAGGGCTTGTCGAAAGTTTATCAGGATGTACTGCCGAACATTCTATTGCCCATGCTATGAGTGGTATTTTTCCTAGTTTAATTCATGGCTACGCCTTAATTATTATTTCTTTAGCTTATTATGAACATGAAGTTAATAGTAAGAAAGTTAATGATCGATTAATTGATTTAGCTAAAGCTTTAGGAAAATTAGATGCAAATAAAGCTAGTGATATTTTAATTGCTTTAAAAGATTTAATTAATAAATGTGGAGTAAGTGATTTAAAACTTTCTACACATGGAGTAAAAGAAGAAGACTTTATTAAAATTACAGAAAATGCATTTGAAACAATGGGAGGATTATTTAAAGTAGATCCTTCTAACTTTATTAAAAAAGATGTTATTGAAATATTAAAAAAATCATATAAATAAATAAAAAAGCCTGCAAAAGTCTAATATTTTTAAAAAAATTAAATCAAAATTTTAGATTGAAATAGATTCAGAATTTAATAAACTTATTTTGCTTATAATATTGAAATTTAAACCTATTAGCTTTTTAGATAGAATTCTCAAACAAAATTAGTTTAGAAAATATAAAAATAAAAAAGAGCTTTAATCATCAAATAACTCTTTTTTATTTAAGACAAATAAAGTATTAATTATTTTATAAAAACTAATGAAGCATCTTTATATTGAACACTTCCATCTTCACTTGTGAAATCAATTTCTAAATTGACAGTATTTTCTGGTATAGTTATTTCTTTTGTATATTCATTAAAAGAGGTAGAAGTAATTGGTATAACTTCTTTTGAAAGCGTAATATTTCCGATATCTTTATAGTAAATTTCAATATTTCCAACAGCACTATCGTTTAGTAATCTTGCATCGACTTTTAAATTGTATTTAAATCCAGGATAAGCCCCACCAATAGTTTGTTTTAAATATTCTCCATGATAATCATCAGTAGAAGTGGTAGAGGCATTTAATTGAACTATATTTTCATTATTTTCTGTTAAAAACTCAAGAGTACCTTGACTAGTTCTATCAATTTCCCAACCATAATAATTATTTTCTTGGTATTCTTTTTGTTTAGAAAAATCGCCATTTGAAAACTTATTTAGGTTTTCAATATTTTCATATGGAGTTTCTTGAATATTCATTTGACTTGGTAAATAACGAGAATATGAAGTATAAGCTCTGCAAGTATCATAAAATTGAGATGAATCAAAAGCTGTAAAAGAAATATTTTTAACTAGCATATAATCATCATAAAATCTTGAATCTCCAGCCCAGGAAGGAAACCAACATCCAACCCATAAAGGCATTTCTTCATAAGGAACTGCAGGTCCACTAATTTGTGTAATGAAATGACCATCAATGAACCAATCAATTCGGCCTTCACCAGTATCAAGATAATCAGTATACCAATCGAAAGTATAAGTATGCATTTTACCATCATTGAGATAAAGAATATCTGTTACATCAACATCATTTGTTTGTTTATTCGTATGTGTTGTCCAAGTTGTGCACCATTGACTTTGATATTGACCACCGCCACCAATTTCGATATCTATTTCATTTTGACTTGTGGCTTCATTACCAGTTGTTGAACAATAAGTCCACATTGCAGTTACTCCACCAAAACGTGGAAATGCAGCCATTTCTATTTCATAACGACCTGGAGTTAAATGATTTTGCGTGATGATAACTCCACCTTCAGGAAGATTAGCAGTTGAAGGATCTTCTTCATTATAAACGCCTCTTCCTCTAAAAGCTAAATATGTCTCGTCACCATTTTTTGTATAGGAAATATTTCTTATTCTAACTCCATTATGTGGTGTAACACTACCAGCATCCCAATATCCATCAATGCCATACCAAATATTTTCATCTAAACCATCATTAAATGAATCGCTAAAATTTAAAGGATTCGTATTATCAAATTCAACCCTCTCATTTATTTTTGAATAATAATCAGGATCTGTTTCATCAGCGATATTTGAAACTTCATTTTCGTTTTTATTGCACGAGACTAAACTTAAGCCAATTATCGTGATAAATCCTAATTTTAAATACTTTTTTTGCATATTTTTACCTCAATAGGAAACCGATTTCCTTACTTATAAGTTAGCACAGTGTCTTAACTTTAGCAATCATATTTTTTAAAAATTTGAAAGCGCTTTCAAAAAATTCTTGAAATTTAATAACTTACTAATTAAAATGTAAATTGAAATTAGGAAACCGCTTTCCTAAAAACAATTTGAGGTATTAAGATGAAAAAGGTATTAATGTTAAGTTTTATAGCAATGTGTTCTTTAACAGCTAGTCTTGCTAGTTGTGGTGGAAGACCAGAAAGAACATCAACTACACTAGAACTATGTATTTATGATGGTGGTTATGGTAAAGAATGGGTAAAAGCTGTCTGTGAAGATTATGAAGCTAAAACAGGTATCCATGTTAACTATACAATGGATATGTCTTTACTTGATAGAATTCAAAATCAATTATCTGGCGAATCGCAATATGACATATTTATGTCACACGATATAAACTGGCAAACTTATGCCGCACAAGGATGGCTTGCACCTTTAGATGATTTATATGAAAGAGTAATTGATGGAACAAATCAAACATTTGCTAGTCGACTTGTCGATGGAACTTTAGAAAATTCTAAAACAGAAGGTGAAGATGGAACTGAACACTATTACAAAGTCTGTTATACTCAAGGAGCTGGCGGTTTAGTATATAATGTTGATTTATTTGAAAAAAATAACTGGAAAGTACCAGAAACATACGATGAATTAGTTGAACTTTGTAAAACTATTAGTTCTACACCAATTCCAGGTGGGGATAGAGGTGCTACATATTCTCCTTTTGCTTGGAGTGGTAGTGACCGTCAATATTACTGGGACTATTTAGTTTTTCCTTGGTGGTATGAATTAGCTGGCGCTGACAAAATTAATACCATTTTAGAATATAAAGGACCTGATGGAAAATATAGCGATGGCTATGAGATGTATAATCCAGATACATATTATAAGGAATTTATTCAAGCGTATGAGATGTGGTATGACCTTGTTGCAGTTAGTGAAAATAATAATTCGATAGATAATGCTTATAGTACTAACCTTGTAACAGCTCAAAGTGCTTTTGCAAATCAAACAGCTGCTATGATTCCATATGGACAATGGGCTCAATTTGAAATAAAAAATTCTACCCATAAAGAAGATCTTGGATTTGACATCGAAATGATGAAAACACCAACTGCAAATCCAAATTCAACTACCCATTATAATTATTTGGTCGGTTTTGGTGATTCAATGATTATTCCAGCAAGTTCTCCTTACATTGAAGAAGCAAAAGATTTCTTAGCTTACTTAGCAACATATGATGCTTGCAAAATTTTCGTTGAAAAAAGTGAAGGTGCTTTCTTAGCTTTTGATTATAGTGATGTTGATTTATCAGATCTTGCTGAAAGCGATTCATATATTTACTCTATGAGCAAAATATTAACTGAATGTGAAAACTTTAATTTAGTAAGTCAAAATCCAATAACAATTTGGAATACCAATGCTGTTATGCCTTGGATTGAAAATAAATATTATTATCAAAATGCTTGTAGTGATCCAACCGCTAATTCGCCAGAAAATGTTGGAGAAGCAATGTATACAACTGCTAGACAAGGTTGGTCTGGTTGGTTAATGAATGCTGGATTAAGTGATTAATTCTAATTCGATATTTTATGACTTTATTAAAAAGAAGAAATAGTTATATAGAGAATAGTTCTCGAAAAAAGAAGTGGATTAAGGGATCTACTATATTTATTGTTGTTTTGCTTGCCTATCCTGTTCTTCAATTTTTGATAATGTGGATTGGTGTAAACTTTAATACTATTCTTCTTACCTTTCAAACAAATGTTAGAAACAAACTAACATTTGTTGGATGGGATGATTTATTTTATAACTATAAAGCTTTATTTGAATCATTTAAACTAGACTCAACTAAATCAATGTTTGGTGCAAGTTTAGTATATTTAGTAATTAGTTGCTTTATTACACTTCCAATAGCTTTATTTTTCTCATACTTTATTTTTAAGAAAATATACGCTGCTGGATTTTTTAAGGTTATATTTTATTTACCAAGTATTATTCCTTTAGTTATTTTAACATTAGTTTTTAAATTATCTTTTGATCCTAATGGTGGGCTAATGTCTACATTTTTAGGATGGTTTGGAGTAAGAACAAATGATTTCTTTGTTGGTGATAACGCTAAATGGATGGTATGGATATTCTGTATTTGGGCAGGCATTGGTTATGATGTAATTTTATTAACTGCTGGTATGAGTAGAATTCCTAAAGAAATCCTTGAATCTATAAAAATGGATGGAGTTAGTCCATTAAAAGAATTCTTTCATATAATTATTCCTTTAACTTGGCCAACAATATCTACTTTGTTTTTACTTGGAATGATGTCTGTTTTTAATGTCGTTTTTCAACCATTCTTCTTGACGAGCGGTCAAAACGATACTATGACTATTGGACTAAAAATTTATCAAGATTCTCAAGGTACAGGAAAAAATAGTCCTGCAACATTAGGTTTATTTTGTTCGATTATTGCGACACCTATCATTTTAGGCGCTCGTAGTTTAATGAATAGATTATTTAAGGATGTGAATTATTAATATGAATTTTGTTAAAACTTATTTTCATAACAAAAGGGAATCCTATCGCCAAGAGGGATATGCTCGTAAACACGATGTACTTTATAAAAGAAAAGGTAGTGAAAAAGTTTTATTCACTATAATGGGTGTTATATTTTTAGTATTTGCTTTAAGTTTTATCTTTCCATTTTTATGGGTTCTTATTAATGCTTTTAAAGATCCTACTGAATACATCAATAATATGACTGGTTTACCTGAAGCATGGACCTTCCAAAATTTTATTGATGCAATTAATTTTAGAGATGCAAGTGTTAATTATTTCAACATTTTTGAAATGCTTGGAATGAGCTGCATTATTGCTGGTGCTGGTACGATTGTCACTGTTTTTACAAGTAGTTGTGCCGCATATGTTTTAGCTAAATATAAATTTCCTGGAAGAGGCTTAATTTGGACCGTTGTCATTTTTAGTTTAATTGTTCCTACTGTTGGTAGCTTACCAAGCCAAATTGAACTTATGCAAAATATGGGTTTAGATGGAACAATTATAGGATGTATTTTTATTTATAGTGGAGGATTTGGTAGTAATTTCTTATTGCTTTATTCCTTCTTTAAATCTTTAAGTTGGACTTATGTTGAAGCTGCAAGAATTGATGGTGCAAGTGATTTTAGAATCTTTTTCCAAATCATTATTCCTATGGCAAAAGGTCCAATGATTGCAATTGCAATCATTCAACTTATTGGCTTATGGAATGATTACTTAACTCCAAGTATTTATTTACCAGATCAACCTACGATTGCTGTAGGACTTAAAAATATGACTGATAAAATGCAGACTGAAGGTAATTATACGATGCTTTTTGCAACGATTATTTTGACATTACTTCCTATTATTATTGTTTTTATGTTATTTTCCAAAACTATTATGGAAAATACTTCTGTAGGTGGACTTAAAGGGTAAAACCCTTAATCAATATACATTCTTTGATAATTTATAATTTAAGGAGGAAAGAAGAATGAAGAAAAAAAGAATTCCTATCTTAGCTTTAAGTGGAATTTTATTATTAACTGGTGTTATGAGCGTTACTAGTTGTGGTTGTGATCAAATAGTTGACAATGATGTAAAGAAAACTGGAACAGTTACAGTTAGTACCGATAATCATGGTAGTGTCACTCCAAGTGCAACTAGTGGTGAAGTTGGTACAAAAATCACCTTGACTGTTACACCAAGCGAAGGTTACGAACTCGATACTTTGACACATAATGGAAATGATATTAAAGATACTTTATCTTTCACACTTGTCGAAGGTGAAAATAAAGTTGAAGCAACTTTTAAATTAGAAAGTACTGTAACTCCACCTGTTACAGAGACTTATAAAGTTACTTATACTGAAAGTAGTGATTATACAATAAGTGGATTAAATAGTGATGGTTATAAAGAAAATGATAGCGTTACATTTAGTGTTTCCGTTACTAATAGTGAAAAAGAGATTGATAAAATAACAGTAGATGGAAAAGAAGTTAGTGGAACAAATGGTTCTTATACTTTCACAATGCCAGCACACGATGTTGCTATTGTTATTAGTTTAAAGTCTAAAGTAGAAACTCCAGAAAGAACTGAAATTTCTTGGATTGAAGAAGATAATTTAGGGACTGACACATGGGGGTATTGGTCTTCAACTAAAGCCAATTGGGGAGCAAACTGTGTTGTAGTAATGAATGAAGCATATTTTGAAAATGAAGTAGCAACTTTCGATTACAGTATAACTGAAAACGAGGGGGTTACGCCATTATCACATGCTGTTCAAATATTCTATAAAAATAGCAAGAATACAGTCGGTCAAGTTTATGAATTAACATTTAAGTTAAATACACAAGTTGCCGGTACTATTAAAATTAATAATATAGAAAAAGAAGTAGTTGCTGGTGAAAATGATATAAGTGTAATTTATGAAGAAGGAACTCTAAAATCTTCCTTCCATTTAGAAACTGGATTACTTGGTAGTGCTAAGATTAGTATTAGTAATGTTTCTTGGAAAGAAAGTGCTTTCCCAACTTATAAAGTAACTTATACGCAAAGCGAAGACTATGAAATCACAGGTTTAAACGATTCTTATAAAGAAGGAGAAACAGTTACATTTAAAGTTAATGTTTTAAATGAAGATAAAAAATTAGGAACTGTAACTGTTGATGATACACCTTTAGCTGCTAATAGTAATGGAGAATATTCTTTTACTATGGATAATGATGGAGCAACTATTGTTGTTAATTTAGTTGACATTGTTAGATATAAAGTTACTACAACAGGAACTGGGTATACTATAAATGGATTAAACGAAAGAGGATATGAAGAAGGTGAAACAGTTACCTTTACTTTAGAGGTTACAGATGAAACAAAAGAACTTCAATCAGTATCTGTTTATGGTAATGTTATTTTAGATCAAAATGGTACTTATTCTTTTGTGATGAAAGCTGAAGAAACTGAAATTGTTGTTACTCTAGTAGATAAAGAAGAACCTGATTTAACTAAATATAGTGTTACTTATGAAGAAAATGAAAGTTATACAATTGAAGGTTTAGATGAAGAAGGATATTTAAAAGGTAGCAATGTTTCATTTACTGTTACAGTTAATGATGAAACTAAAGAAGTAAAAGAAGTAAAGGTTGGTGAAACACCTTTAACACCTGTAGAAGGAACTTATTCTTTCACAATGCCTGCTAGTAATGTTACTATTAGCGTTACTTTAGAAGATGCTAAAGTTAATTTAGAGTTTGGCGAAGAAACTTCAATGCCTAACGATACTTGGATTTATTGGAATGGCAGATGGGATTGGTTTTGTAACGGCGAAGCAATTGTAAATAGTGCTTATATTCAAGGAGATAATATCCATTTAGATTATTCAATTAATTCTGAAGGGAATCATGTTAATCATATAATGCAATTACTCTATAAAGATACTTCTTTAGTTACTAATGCAAAGTATACCCTTACTTTTAATTTAAATTCTTCTAAGAGCGGTGATATAATTATTAACGAACAAAGAAAAACAATTGTTGCTGGCGAAAATGAAGTTAGTATCGAATTTATTTATGATGGAACAGCTTCTTTTGTATTACAATTAGGTCCAATTGGTTCAGCAATTGTTGATATAAGTAATGTAAGATACGAAAAAGTTCCTGAATCTTATGTAGTTAATGTTAATTCCAATTCAAGTGAATATCTAATTGAAGGTTTAGAAGAAAACTATTTTGAGGGTGACGAAGTTAAATTTAAAGTAACTGCTACTAATGATTATATTTTAGATAGTGTTACATATAATGATACAGTATTAACAGCGGATGAAGAAGGATACTATACATTTACTATGCCTTCTCAAGATGTTGAAATTTACATTACTTTAAAAGATCCTAGTGGTAGTGAGATTGAACCTGAATATAAAGAAATCGAGGTTTTATCTAAAGGTTCTAGTGCAACAAGAATTGAAGGAACTGGAATTTGGCTTTGGATTGACACTAATGATATTGGTATGACGGCTGCAAATTGGCAAGAATTTGATTTTACAGCTGATGTATCCGTTAAAGATCCTAGTGGTGCACCAGTTGATTGGACAATAAAAAATACATTAATAAGTGATGTTAACGAAGCTGAACATTATGCTAGATTTTATGTTGAATTAAGTGGTGCACCAGTTGCTGGTTTTACGACTGAAGCCACAATTTACATTACTCATAATAATGAAATGTATAAAGCAAGTGCCTCTTTTAATGGTACTAAATATGATGACCCAAATGCTGGAGAAGTAGTTTTACCTACCGAATATGAAAATCTTAATGTTTTAGAAGAGGGTACAGCCGGCGATTCAACAAGAATTGAAGGAGCAGGTGTAATGCTCTTTATTAAAGCTAGTGAGATTGGGTTAAACGCTACTAATATAGGTGAATTTGAAATAGTAGAAGCTACAGTACAAAGTTCTAATGAATCTATTGTTATTTCTGGTTCTCAAATTGATTTATATAGGGAAGCTGATGATACTTTTAGAATATATGTTACCTTTAATATTGGTTTAGCGGCAGATGATGAAACAACTGAAACGACAGTTACAGTTAAGTTTATGCATGACGGAATTGGTTATCAAGTAAGTGCATCCTTCCTTGGATGTAATTATATTAGCGAATAAAATATCTTAGATTTGTGAGGTTTTTATGAAAAAAAGTGGTTTATTAATATTAAGTTCAGTGCTTGTTTTAGGTGGATTAACGTCTTTAGCAAGTTGTGGTAATGGAGACGATACTGAAGAAGTAACTAAAGGAACTATTACAATTAGTGGTAACTTAAGCTGTGAAGTTGGTGGAAGTAGTCAATTAAGCGCTACTGTAACTAATGACGATACTAGAGAAGGTGTTACTTGGAGTAGTAGTGATACAAGCATTGCTACTATTGATAGCACTGGTAAAGTTAGTGGCATTAAAGAAGGTACTGTTACTATTACTTGTACAATGGTAGCAGATCCTAGCGTTAGTCAAGAAGTCACTTTTACTGTGAATCCTAGTAGTGATCCAAGTGTTGAAATAGTTGCACCAACAACTTCATTAACTGTTGGTTCATCTTTCATTCTTGAAGCTGAAGTTTATAATCCAAAAGGTCAAGCCTTAACATTTAATTGGGAATCACAAAATAATATCTCAACTATTAGTGGTAATAGTGAAACTATAACGGTTAACCCAGTTCGTGAAGGTAGTGAAGTTATTAAACTTACCTTAATCATTGGGCAAGTTCAACTTGTAAGTAGTGTTTCTTTATATTATCAAGATGATTTTACATCTTACACAGAGATTGCTACAAAAGAAGACTTTGATACAATTATTTTAGGTGATGCAGATAAAACTCTTGATGGAAAATATTGCCTTACCGCTGATATTGATTTAGAAGGTGAAAAAATTAATGGTGCAAATTTAGCGTTAAGCTTAACTGGTACTTTTGATGGTAGAGGATATACTTTAAGTAACTATGAAATAGTTGGTAATGTCGACGGGGATGGTTATTATCCAAATACAGCATTATTTAAATCTATTACAGCAAGTGGTAGTTTTAGAAACACTCATTTATCTGCTTATACTAATCAAGAAGGTATTGGTTGGGGTAGTTCAATTTTAGTTAATGAATTAGGTGGCACCGTATCTAATTGTTTGATTGAATATGAAAATAAATATAACCAAGGAAAAGAAGGATGGTTTCCATTTAATGCTGCAATTGCTGGAACTTTACAAGCAAATGCAACAATAAGAGATTGTGTTATTGATGTAACTGGTGATGGTCAAGGTGGAGTTATGGCAATTGCTGCTTATCCAGCTGGTGGTGTAAAAGAAAATGGTCAAATGGGAGATCCACAAAACTTTACTGTTAATGGAATTTATACAAATCAAACGAGCGCAGCTACATATGGTTCTGCTTGGGAATGGGGTGGACCTATTACAATTGCTAAAAATGTAGTTACAGATATTGTTTGGGATAGTGAAGAAGCAAGTACATATTCAACCTTAAATTCAACTTTATGGAATCTTGTAGATAATACAATGCCATCATTAAAAAATATTTAAGAAATGTAAATAAATCATCTAAGAGGTATATGATATGAAAAGAAGGATTTTATTAGTTAGTGCAATTAGTTTAGTTTCTCTATTTGGATGTAGTGATAATAGCAAAGTTCCTGTAGCAGAAACAGTTTATAAAGATAAAGGTATTTTTGATTTAAGTGATCCTAGTGAAACTGTAAGTATTGAAGTAGAAATTCCTGGAAGTATTGAAAATATAAGATTAAGTGGAAGTAGAGATAATGAGATGACTTATTCTTATGCGGATGGAATACTTAGTATTTATGGTGAAGACATACCTAATAACTCTGGTGAAAAAGAATTAATTGTTACGACTAGTGAAGGAACAACTCGTATACCTCTTATGGTTTGCACAAATATCATTACAACTGCTCAAGAATTTCAAGATATAAATAATGATTTAACCGGTACCTATATTTTAGGAAACGATATTGACTTATCAACAATTACAAACTTTGAACCATTAGGAAAGTTTTATTCTGAAGGAAGTCCTAGAAATGATTATTTTCATGGGATTTTAGATGGTAATGGTTATACCGTTAAAAATGCTACTTTAAAATATTCTAGTACAGATACAACTAATAAAGAAATATATGAAGGTAATCCACTATTTAAAGAACAATGCCATCAAGCCGGAGATAATATTGGCATTTTCCAAATTATAGGAAGTAGTGGTGTTGTTAGAAATGTAAGATTTGAAAATTGTAATGTAAGTGCCAGAACTATTGGTGGAATTATTGCAGGTAATATCTCTGGAACAGTTGAAAATTGCATTGTAGTTGGTGGTAGTGTTAATATTTCTACACATTTCTGGGATGATGATTGTAATACAGGTGCTATTGCAGGAATTGTCGCAGCAAGTGGTGTTGTAAGAAATGTTATTTCAACTGGTAAAGCATCAATTACTGGAACATATGTCGATTGGTCTGATGAATATATTGGTCAAGTTGCAACTGGCGGAGAGCATGCTAATGATTCTGATCCATATTGGACTTTCTGGGGTGCAAATAAAGTTAACGAAACTACTGGTGAAGAAGTTTTAGATTCAAATGGACATTCAACAAATGGTGTTTATAGTGGAGTTGGTAAATGTTGGGGTAATGTTAGTAATTGTTATTCTTTAGCTTACACAGTAACTCCTTACCAAGAAGCAAGTAGAGCTGTTGATTTTGGCCAAACACATGTTGGAGAAAATAAACCTGCAAGTGGTCAAACTAATATGGGTGTTATTTCGAATTGTTTAACTAAAACCGAAGAAGAATTAAAAGATAGTTCCTTATACACAAATTTTGATACATCGATTTGGAATATTAAAGATGGTCAAATTCCTAATATTAAAGGTATTTATTTAACTAAATAAACAAAAAATATATAAGTTTTGCAGGGTTTTTATGAAAAAATATGATTTTTTAAATGACACATTTGTTGTCAATGATTATTTACATGCTTCACCATTTTCTAGTTTTTTACCAGCAATAAGTGGTGTAACTGGTAAACCTTTGTGGGTATTTTATTGTAATAGGGGACAAGGGTTAGCTTCTTTTGGTGTCACTAGTAAAGAAACACCAATGACACCTTTTGATAGTGCAAATAGTGCCTATCAAAATATCTCTTTAAAAAGTTTTAGAACTTTTATAAAAGCTAATGGCAAATTTAGTGAAGCTTTTAATAAAGAAAGTCACGACAATAAAATGTTTATTAATAAAAGTGATTTTACTATTTTTGATAAGGAAAAAGATTACGAAATTACTATCACTTATTCAACTGTTAGTGAAAAAGATTATCCAGGTTTAATTAGAAAAGTTAGTGTTAAAAATAATACTAATAGTAAGATTAAATACGAAATTATAGATGGTTTACCTATATTTTTCCCTTATGGCTTATCGAATTTTTCATATAAAGAACTTGTTAGTTTAATGGCAGCATATTGTCTAGTTATCAACAAAGAAAATAAAATGCCTTTTGTTAAATTTAAAACTAGTACTAATGATTGCTCAATTGTCAGCGAAGTTGAAAATGGAAATGCTTTTGTTTCAATTGATGAACAAGGTAATAGGTTAACAAATTTTATTGATCCAAAAACTGTTTTTGGTGATGATTTAGCATTAATAAAGCCTGAAGGCTTTATTAATAATAATTTAGAAACTTTAATAAACACCAAAGAACAAACTGAAAACAAATTGCCTTGTGCTTTTTCATTTATTTCAAAAGAACTTAATCCTGGAGAAAGTCTTACTTATTATTCAATTTATGGCTATTTTGAAAATATTATCGAATTTAATGATAATTTAGGTTATATTAAACCTATTGATATTGAAAACATGATATCAAGAACAAAAGAGATAATTGATGACTTGTTAAAAGGATTTAAAGTAACAACTAATAGAGATATTTTTGATAAATATGTTTCTCAATCATTATTAGATAATAATCTTAGAGGTGGTTTTCCAATTTCATTAACTGAAGATGAAAAGAACCCATATTATATTTATTCTCGAAAACATGGTGATATGGAAAGAGATTATAATTCTTTTATAATTCCTTCTACATATTATTCAAGTGGTAGTGGTAATTTTAGAGATGTTCTTCAAAATAGAAGAAGCGACATATATCTTTATCCTGTTGTAAAAGATACAGCCATCAAACAATTCTTTACTCTTATTCAAATAGATGGTCAAAATCCATTAAATGTTAAACCAGATGTTTTTGTTTTAGATAACGAAAATTTAATAAAAAAATATGAGTTTAGCAAGGATTTTGCTAAAAAACTAAGAAAAGAATTTGTTCCTAGTGAACTTTATACATATTTAAAAACTAATCATTATGATAATATTAAAGAAGTCTTTAACGATGTGATTAATAATTCTCACACTGAAATTAGAGCTAATTTTGCTGAAGGCTATTGGGTAGATCATCGGACATATTTAGTTGACTTATTAGAAGCTTATGAAAGCGTAAATCCTGATAAAATTAAAGAACTTTTATTTAGCGATGATTATAAATATTTTTATTCATTAGTTTATGTTGAGCCTAGGTCTGAAAAATATTCATTGGTTAGTGAAAATAATGTTAGACAATATGGTGCGATTAATCTAAAAAGATTAAAAGAAGAGTGCGAAAAATTAGGTTACGATATTAACTCAACTTACTATTTAAAAGATAAAAATAATAACGAAGTAAAAACTACATTAGCAAGTAAAATATTTAATTTAATTTTAATTAAATTCTCGACACTAGATTCACTTCAATTAGGTATTGAAATGGAATGTGAAAAACCTGGTTGGAACGATGCAATGAATGGTTTACCTGGTTTATTTTCTAGTGGTATGAGTGAAACAGTTGAATTACTTAGACTTACAAACTTTTTAGAAAATGCTTTATCAAATTATCTAGACGAAAATCTTGTTATTTTAAAAGAGCAAGCTGAATTTTATGAAGGAACATTATCTTTAGTTAATTCATTATTAACTGAGAAAATAGATAATTTCTCATATTGGGATAAAGAAACAAGTCTTCGTGAAAAATTTAGAGAAAAAGTTCATCTTGGTGTTGATGGAGAAGTTAAAACATATAAAGTTTCAAATATTTTAGAATTTTTAAGGAATGTTAAACTTATTTTATCTAAAGGTATTAAAAAAGCTAGAGAACTTTATGAAGGAATATTGCCAAGTTATTTAATTTACTATGTAAAGGATTATGAAAAGACTGGTTATATTAATCATTTAGGATATGAAACTGTTAAGGTCAAAAGATTTGAACTTTATAAATTGGTTCCTTTCCTTGAAGGAGCTGCTAGAAGCTTCAAACTTGGTAAAGAATTTGCCGATGAAAAAGAATATAGGCTTATTAAAGAAAGCGACTTATATGATAAAAAGATTCATATATATAAGACATGTGCTGCAATTGACGATGAACCTTTTGAAATTGGTAGAATTCATGCTTTCACTAAAGGTTGGCTTGAAAGAGAGTGTGGTTTCTTACATATGAATTATAAGTATTTATTAGGATTACTTAAATGTGGTCTTTATAAAGAATTTTATAATGAAATTAAAGATAACTTTGTGTGTTTTATGGATCCAGAAATATATAAAAGAAGTCCAATTGAAAATTCTTCTTTTGTAGTTCCAAGTTGTAATCCTGATGAATCAATTCATGGAAAAGGCTATTTTGCTAGATTAACTGGGGCAAATGCAGAGCTTATTGATATGGTAATTTATATGTTTATTGGGAAACATATGTTCACTTATAAAGATGGTTGTTTATCTTTATCAATATCTCCTAAGCTTTCAAAAGAATTTTTTAAAGAAGGTCATGCGACTTTAACTTTTTATAATGGGTTGAAACTTGATATTTATAATCCTAATTCAATAAATGCATATGATAGCAATGAAATAAGTTATGTTATTGACAACAAAGAATATAAAGAAATTAAAGGTGATCTTGCTAAAAAAGTGCAAGAAGGAATTATAAAAAATATTGAAGTAGTGGTGAAATAGATATGAAAAAAAGTTTAATTATTTCTAGCTTATTATTTTTAGGATCAATTTGTTTAACTAGTTGTAATTTTTCATCATCAACAAATGCTAAGCAAGAGATAAGTGTTTATTTTACTAATACTCCTCTTAATAATGAAATATCTGTTGGTGAAAATTTTACTTTAGGAGCAAGTGTTTTAAATTCTTCAAATACAAATGTATATTTTGAAAGCTTAAATCCAGAAATTGCAAGTGTGAGTAGAGATGGTATTTTAAAAGGTGTTTCAGCTGGAACAACGACCATATATGCTGTTAGTGAAGAAGATGAAACTAAAAATATTAGTTTAACGATAGTAGTTAAAGAAAAAGTTTTAGGTAGTGACATAATTATTAGTTTAAATAAAACAACTCTTGATTTAGTAGAAGGTGATAACTTTTTACTTAAGGCAACTGTTACAAATTTCGATAATAACGATGAAGTTACTTTTCAAAGTGCTAATAGTAATATTGCTACTATAGATGAAAACGGACTTATTACCGCAATAAGCGAAGGAACTACAATAGTAACAGTAACGAGTGTTGAAAATTCTAATAAAAAAGTTCAATGTGTAGTTAATGTCACAAAAGCTAGTTCAAGCGATATTAAAGTAACAATCAAAAACCCTGCAAAAACATCATTAAATATTAATGAATCAATTACATTGACTGCTTCAGTTACAAATACTACTAACCAAAAAGTGATTTGGTCTTCCTCTAATTCTAATGTTATTAGTGTTGATTCAAATGGTATTTGTACTGGTGTTAGTCAAGGTGAAGCGATAATTACCGCAACAAGTGAAGAAGATGAGACTAAATCAAATTCTATTAGTTTAAGATGTATTGAGAATATCCATGGATATGAATTAATCTGGGCTGATAATTTTGATGGAGATTCATTAAATTTAAATAATTGGGAATACCAAGAAGGTGATGGATCAGCTTATGGCATTCCTGGATGGGGAAATAATGAAGCTCAATACTATACTAGAAATAATGTAACAGTTAGTGATGGAACACTAAAAATAACTCTAAAAGCTGAAAATATGAATGGTAAAGAATATACATCAAGTAGGATTAGAACATATCATAAAGTAGCTCATACTTATGGAAGAATTGAAGCTAAAATCAAGGTAGATGCTATTAGTGGTGTTTGGCCTGCCTTTTGGATGTTACCTGATACTACTGATTATGGCGGATGGCCTAATAGTGGTGAAATAGATATTATGGAACTTAGAGGTCGAATTCCAACGCAAACAACAGGTGCTTTACATTTTGCTTTACAAAATGGAGCCCATCAATATGTAACTGATTATGAAACATATGCTAATAATAGCACCATGAATGATTATCATATTTATGCTGTGGAATGGGACGAACATGAACTACGTTGGTATGTAGATGATATAAATTTTTTAACAGTGAATAATTGGTCTATTAGTGGACAAGGAAGTTCTAATACTGCTCCATTTGACAAAGATTTTCATATATTGTTAAACTTTGCATGTGGTGGGACATTTGATAACTATACTTATCCAGATAAAAGTCAATTACCTGCTGTGATGGAAGTAGATTATGTAAAATGGTATCAGTGAGGTTTTTTATGGACGAGAAAATTGATTTAAAAGAGTTAAGAAAAAAACGTAAAGAAGAAGAAAAGCAAAAAGAAAAAGAAGAAGCTATTCTTTCTAAAGAAAGAGATAAAGTTTATAAGGAAGTAACTGAATACGAAAAAAAGCACAAAAAAGAACCAAAAATAGCACCATCTGATTGCTATGTCGCTTTAGAACATATAAACAAAATTTATTCAAATCGTGTTCAAGCCGTCTATGATTTTAATTTAAGAATTAAAAAGAATGAATTTATTGTTTTTGTTGGTCCATCTGGATGCGGTAAGTCAACTACTTTAAGAATGATTGCTGGGCTTGAAGATATTACAAGCGGTGATTTATTTATCGATGGCGTTTACGCTAACGACTTAGAACCAAAGGATAGAAATATTTCAATGGTTTTCCAAAGTTATGCTCTTTATCCTCATATGACTGTTTATAATAATATGGCATTTGGATTAAAAATGAGACATGTTCCTAGAGACGAAATTGATGACCGTGTTCATAGGGCGGCTAAAATATTACAAATTGAAGAATATTTAGATCGTAAACCTAGAGCGCTTAGTGGTGGGCAATGTCAAAGAGTTGCTTTAGGTAGAGCAATTGTTAGAAATTCAAAAATATTTTTAATGGATGAACCTTTAAGTAATCTTGATGCTAAACTACGTGTTCAAATGAGAAGTGAGATTGTTAAACTTCACGAAGAACTTGGAGCTACAACAGTTTATGTTACTCATGATCAAACTGAAGCTATGACTATGGCAAGTAGAATTGTTGTTTTAAAGGGTGGCTATATTCAACAAGTTGGTACTCCAAAAGAAATTTATAATAAACCTAGTAATATTTTTGTTGCAACCTTTATTGGAAGTCCAGCAATGAATATCATTAAAGCTAAATTAAGTGGTAATACTATCACTTTACAAAGCGGTTTTGAAATTGAAATTAATAATGAAAGACTTGAAACTTTAAAATCATATTATTTAAACGAAATCGAATCTCTTAAATCTGAAATTAAAAAAGTAGAAGAAGATAAAAATAAAGCTATTGAAAAAGCATTATTGAGAAATAAAGAATTTAAAGAGTTAGATACTAAAATTAATGATAATATGAAAGAAATTAATTCTTTAAAAGATGAAATTGATACTAATAAATTTGTTAGTAAGATTAAAGAATTAGAAGTAGTAAAACAAAATAAAGAAAATGATTTAAAAAATGCTACTAATGATTTAAATAATGAAAAATCTTTCTTCTTAAAATGGTCATTTAAAAAAGAAATTAAAGGTCTTAATAAAGATATTGAAGGCTTAAATTATGATATTAATAATTTAAAATCTAATCTTGATAAGAGTAATGATGAAGCTTTTAATAAAGATATTAATGAAAAAATTAAAACTTTAGAAAACGAAAATTTAGAACTCGGAGAGAAAATTATTTCTAAAAAAGATGAGTTATTAAGAACTTTAGATATGAATGAGTTTAATAGTTTTGATGAAAAAGTTAAAAACTTAAATGACACAATTACTCGTTATGAGGTACTTTCTAAAAATCCAGACGGAGATTATTTATTAGGTATTAGACCTGAAGATATTGCTCAAAGTAATGTTAATAATAATTTTGTTGAACCAAGTAAAACTTTTAAATTAAAGGTTGATGTTGCTGAACTTTTAGGTAATGAATATTATGTTCATACAAAAGTTTTAGATGAAACTTTACTCGCAAAAGTTAATGCTATAACAGATATTAAGCATAATGATGAAATTGAATTAATGCTTGACATCTCTAAAATTCACTTATTTAATAAGGATAACGAAAGACTTATTTGGTAAATTATTAAATGGACATAATAAAAAGAAAACTAGATGTATTAAATAATAAACTTAAGGTCTATAGTTTAATATATAGTTTTCTTTTTTTATTTTTAATAGTTATCCTAACTATATTAATTATTTTTAATTCTCGTAAATTAAATACTTTATTTACTATATTAGAAGCTATTACATTTACACTTATAATTTCTTTTCTTTTATATTTTATTAAAGAAATAATTATTCCTTATAAAGAAAAAAGAAGTTTATATAAAAAAGGATTAAAAGAAAAGAAAGAGTTTATAAAAGTAATGGTTTTATCTAAAAGTGACAAAGTTAGTTACATCCATCATAACTTTTATTATGAATATATGATTAATGAAAATGGAGTTAATCGCTATTTATATTTAGAAGATAATGATCGAGATTTTAAAATCAATAAAGAATATGAAATTTATCAAATTGATAACATATTATTAGAGGTTAAAAAAGATGCTTAAAAAAAGAATCTCTAATTTTATCTTATATAATCTAATTTTCATAATTTTAATATTTGGACTTAGTTTTGCAGGGTTTTATTTAATAAACTACAATATTTTTAAATTTAAAAATTACGAAAAATTAGATTTTTTTATTGAAGCTTTTGATTATAACGATGATTCTTATTTAGCTAAATATAAAGAAGGAATAGTTAGAAAAACAAGTTCCTCCAATACACCAATTTTAAGTAGTGAAATTTATTGTTATTCACCTCTTGACACTGATTATACAAATTATTTTACAAAGTTTGGAGTTAATAGTGATATTTTAATTCTATCTAGTGATAGCTTAAAAAATTTAGAAGAAGGAAAAATATTAAAAGAATATTTTGTACCACTTAGTGAAGCATTTATTTCTTCACTTAATTTAGATAGCAATAAATATTACATAAATGATGAAGAAATATTTGGGTTACAAGTTTATTCTAAAGACGATAGTGAGTTTAATAAAAATACAAATTTTGATAAGTTATTTATGTTTGACAATTCCGTTTATAAATTAGATTTTTATTTATTAATCAATAAAAACAGTGTGAATTTTTCTAGTTTAATGGAAAATAATATTACAAATAATGGCGTAGATGCTTTAAATTATTTAATTGAGGTTTTAAAAGAATAATTATGTTTCATTTTAAAAATAAAGAAACTCCTTTACCAAGAAATAGGATTGATTTAATTAAAGATACTGTAAAATATCGTTTTTTTGAACTTATGCTTTTAAGTGTTTATACATTTCTATTTATGGTTCCTTCATTGATACGGCTTATTTTTTCAAGTTATCTATTTGGTGGTAGTGATGTTCATACAATATATGAGATTGCATTAATTAACTTTGTTAATGTTATTTTTATTACTTTTTGGGGATTAGGATTTGCAGGCTTATTTTATTGTTTAAAAAGAATATCTTTTCAAGAAGGAGAAGATATTAATAAAGACTTTTTTATCGGTATAAAGAAAAACTATAAGATGTTTTTATTAGTGTTTTTTATAATTGGTATTTTTTATGCCTTTTTAGAAGTTAGTGTCTATATGTTAGGTACATTTAATTTAACTACATTAGCAATTGGTGCATTGCAAGGAATTTTATACGCATTATTTTTTATTCTTTTAATCCCGTTATTTTTTGTTTTAATTCAAAGTGTTCTTTATATTGGAACATTTAGAAATTTTTTATTAAATGGTATTAAGTTTTTGGTATGGAAGATTTTATCGAATATAGGAATATTTTTGTTAATTCTTTTTCCATTTTTTATATTTGAATTTGTTCCTAGTATTAATGGGATTGAATATTTTCAATATGCTATTTTAATTTTTGATGGATTATTTTATTTTGCCTTTTCTTTTTTGTGTTTTATTTTATATTCTAATTCTCTTTTTGATTTAACAATAAATAAAAATTATCCTGAAATGATTAGAAAAGGATTAGCAAAAGAAAAAGATAAATAAACTTAAATTATATGCTAATATAAATAGAGGCTTTTAATATGGTAACGATTTATGATATTGCTAAAATTTGTAATGTTTCACCTTCTACTGTGTCGAAAGTTTTAAATAATTATGAAACGATCCCAGTAAAAACAAAAAGAAAAATAGAAAAAGCAATGGAAGAATTAAATTATATTCCTAATGCTGGGGCAAGCTCTTTAAGTAAAGGACATTCTAATAATGTTGGTATACTTGCTTATTTTGGGACTAATATATCTCCTTTTAAACATTCATTATTTAGCGAAATTCTTGATAGTTTTCAAAGCGAAATGAATTCTAAGAATTATGATTTATTATTTGTAAGCCGTAATGTTAAAGGTAAAGAAAAAACTTTTTTAGAGAATTGTATTTCTAGAAATGTTGATGGAGTCTTACTTTTTGGTGATTTGACTAATAAGGAACTTATAGATGTAATTAATAGCGATATTCCAAGCGTTGCTTTTGATTATCTTGGAGATAAAACAAGTGGTGTTTCATCAAATAATAGCCAAAGTATACAAGAATTAGTACAATTTTTAATAAACTTAGGACATAAACATATTGGCTTTATTTATGGTGATAAAGAAAATGAAGTAACTAATTTAAGAATTGAAGCTTACAAAAATACCTTAATTAAAAATCATATTAATGTCGATGAAAATATTATATTGGAATCTAGATATTACGAAACTATTTCGTTAAAAGACTATATAATTTCCTTGTTAGATAAAAAAGTTACAGCAATTATGTTTCCTGATGATTATCAAGCAATTAATGGATTAAAAATTCTTCAAGAAATGGGTATTAAGTGTCCTGAAGATATTTCTATTACAGGATTTGATGGAATTGAGATAGGACAACTTATTAATCCAAATTTATGTACGGTAAAGCAAAATACTAAAGAAATTGGGAAAGCTTTAGCAAAAAAACTTTTGTATAAACTTCAACATCCAAAAGCAAAAAATGAGATTGAAATAATTGATTCCCATTTGATTACTGGAAATTCTGTTAAAACGATTAAAATATGAAAATATTCGGCTCTAGTTTTAATAATTATTTTTATAATGTAGATTATAAAATTACTTTAGATAAAGAAGATATATTAATTAAAGACAATGAAACTTATCAAACTTTAATCGGTTTTGGTGGAGCTTTTACTGATTCAAGTGGTTATTTATTTGACAAGTTAAGTCTAGAAAATAAAAAGAAATTCATCGATTTATATTATGGAAAAGATGGACTTAACTATACAATGATGCGTTTAACGATTGGAAGTTGTGATTTTAGTGTTAGTGATTACGACTACTTCACTAAATTTGATGGGAGCGATTTTTCTTTAAGACACGATGAAGCTTATATCATCCCTTTTGTTAAAAATGTTAAAAGTATTGTTCCTAGTTTATTAGTTTATGCTTCTATATGGAGCGCTCCTGCATTTTATAAAACGAACAACGATAAGTGTCATGGTGGTAAATTAAAGGAAGATTGTTATTCTTTAGAAGCTAAATATTTTACTAACTATATATTAGCAATGTCAAAAGAGGATATTGAGATTGAAGGAATTTCAATGCAAAATGAACCAATGGCTACTCAAAGTTGGGAATCTTGTTTATTTACTCCTAAAGAAGAAGTTAGATTATTAAAAGAAACTCATAAATCTTTTAAAGAAAATAATATTAAAACTAAACTCTATCTTTGGGATCATAATCGTGATGAAGTTTTTAATAGAGCTACTGAATATTTTTTAGATGAAGAAGCTAGAAATATAGCAAGTGGTCTATTTTATCATTGGTATGATGGTAATTGTAGTGCTAATCTAACTAAAGTTCATAATCAATATCCAGAAAAAGAACTCATTTTTAGTGAAGGTTGTATTGAGCTTTTAAGTTTAAATAAAGATGATCCAAGTAAAGCCCTTAATACAATGGCTAATGCTCTTAGATATGCTAGAAACTATATTTTAGATTCAAATAACTTTTCTAATGGTTTTATAGATTGGAATATGTTACTTAATCAAAATGGTGGACCAAATCATGTCGGAAATTATTGTGAAGCACCAATTTTATATAATGAAAAGACTAAAGAATTAATGATTATGCCTTCTTATTATGTAATTAAACATTTTTCAAAATTTATTCATCGAGGTGCAAAGCGTATTGGATTTATTAATAACACTTACTTACTATTAACTAGTTTTATTAACTTAGATGGTGAGATTATAGTTGTTATTTCTAATGAATCCAAAGAAAATAGAAGAGTTAATATTAAAATTAAAAATGAAACTTTTAATTTTAATATTAATAGTGAAAGTGTGGCGACAATTGTTTATTAATTATGGTTACGATTTAAAAACTAAATATAAATAATGGTTTTTTATCGAATAAACAATCAAAAAAGTATTAAAGTCAAAATTGTTGTAAAGTGCCTCTTTTATTCACTTACTTATCAAATTAAACTATAAAGCTCCTCTTTATAAAAATCGTCAAGAATAAAAATATTTATATTTTATCTTAGATTCTTAATTTTGTAATAAAAGTAATTGAGTTTACTTTTAAAGCTGTTTCTTTAATTTGGTTTATTTCTTCATTTGTCTCACTTTTACTTATAAGATGATTTTTAAAATTAATAAAATAGTTTGATTTAATTCATTAAAATTATTAACTAAAGATTAATCTCTCGTTTTATGATATTTATTTGATACATTTTGTTTTATTTCACTTTTTTCTTCAATAATTTAGTTAACCTCTTTAAAGTTACAAATAAAATACTTTGCAACAAAAATGTTTGAAACATTTTTGTTTGTAAATAAATTTATTTTTATAAACAAAAAAGACTAATTAGGATTAAATTATTAGAAAGTGTAGTTTTAACTTGACCAATACTTAATAGTAGTGCTAAAAACATGAATTTATTAATAGATTATTTATTAGATTTAATAAATAATATCTATATGAATTTACTTAAAAGATTTATTAAATATTATAAACCACATAAGAAGATCTTTATCTTAGATATGATTGCTTCTTTTTTAGTAGCAGTAATTGGAATGGGATATCCTATTATTACTAGATATATGTTAAATGACTTTATTCCTAATAAAAAGTTAGTACTAGTCATCACGTCTGGAGTTAGTTTATTAGCTATTTATTTAATAAGGATGTTTTTAAGATTCTTTATTCAATACTATGGTCATATTATGGGTGTAAGAATGCAAGCTAAGATGCGTAGTGATTTATTTATTAAGTTAGAAAAACTTCCTTATACATATTATGATGAAAATGAAACTGGTAAATTAATGTCAAGAATGACTAATGATTTACTTGAGATTAGTGAATTAGCACATCATGGTCCAGAAAATATTTTTATTGCTGGATTTACTTTATTATCTAGTTTTATATATTTAATGTTAATTAACTGGATTTTAGCTTTAATTATCTTTTTATGTGTACCAATTTTATTTTTTGTTACTTCACATTTTAGAAAAGAGATGAGAAAAGCTCAACTAGCTTCTAAAGTAGCAATCGCTGAAGTTAATAGTTCTTTAGAATCTAGTTTAAGTGGTATTAGAGTGACTAAAGCTTTTACTAATTTAGAAAAAGAAAAGGAAAAGTTTGAAGTTAGTAATAATAAATATGTAAAAGCTAGAAGTAGTGCCTTTAAAGCAATGGGTAAATTTTTTGCTTCAAGTCAATTTATAACTGATGTATTTAATATTATTGTTTTACTTGCTGGTGGTATCTTTTTATATAACGATCTAATTGATATAGCAGATTACTCGACATTTATTATCTCTGTCAACATGTTTATTAGTCCTATTAATCAACTAATTAATTTTGTTGAACAATTTCAAAATGGAACAACTGGCTTTAAAAGATTTTGTGAAATTATGGATGAAGAAGAAGAGACTATTCATGAAGGTAATGAAATCTTAAAAGATGTTAAAGGGGAGATTGCTTTTAAAAATGTTAGCTTTCACTATAAAACTAGTAAAAATATTTTAAACGATGTTTCTTTTGATATAAAAGCTGGTGAAAAAGTTGCTTTAGTTGGCCCTAGTGGTGGAGGAAAAACGACGATTTGTCACTTGATTCCTCGCTTTTATGATGTAAGTAGTGGAGAAATATTAATTGATAAACAAAATATTGCTGACTTTACGTTAGAATCCTTAAGAAGAAATATAGGTATAGTTCAACAAGATGTCTTTTTATTTGGTGGAACGATTAAAGAAAATATAATGTATGGAAATCCCAAAGCTAGTGAAACTGAACTTATAGAAGCTAGTAAAAAAGCTAATATTTATGACTATATTATGTCTTTGCCTAATGGATTTGATACGGATATTGGAGAAAGAGGAGTAAAACTTAGTGGTGGTCAAAAACAAAGATTATCGATTGCTAGAATATTTTTAAAAAATCCATCGATTATTATTTTAGATGAAGCGACAAGTGCTTTAGATAATACGACTGAAATGTTAATTCAAGAAGCTCTAGATGAATTATGCAAAGGTAGAACTTCAATAGTAGTCGCTCATAGACTTTCAACTATTAAAAATGCAAGTGAAATTATGGTAATAAGTAATGGAGATATTATTGAAAGAGGGACACATGAAGAACTCCTTTTAAAAAATGGTGCGTATAAAACTTTATATGAACTTCAATTTAGAAAGAGTAATTCAACTGATGAAATAATTTTAAATCACGATTTAAAAATGATGAATTAAAAAAATACCTAAGATTTGCAGGGTTTTAGATTAAATTCAATAAAAAAATGACTCCACAGGGGAGTCATTTTTATTGCTACAATTTTAATCTTGAAACTATAATCTTCTATTATAGTATTCAATGATTTGAGCTTCTTTAATATCTTGAGTTAGCTCATTTCTTTCTGGGTATCTAGTATAGACACCAGATTTATTTTCATCATCTCTAGTAACATAACCAACTAAGGTTTTAGTTTGTTCCATTGCGTTTTTAATAACTAATAAACCTTTTGATTTTTCTTTGATACTAATGACATCGTTTACTTTACATAAGTAACTTGGAATATCAATTTTTTTACCATTTACTAAGATATGACCATGATTAACGAGTTGTCTAGCTTGAGCTCTAGTACTAGCAAAACCCATTCTATAAACTAAGTTATCAAGTCTTGATTCAAGAATTCTAAAGAAAGCAGTACCAGTAACTTCTTTAGATTTAGTAGCTAAGACAAATAATCTACGGAATTGTCTTTCACTAACTCCATACATATCTCTTAACTTTTGTTTTTCTTGAAGTTGTTTGCCGTATTCAGATAATTTTTTCTTTTCAGCGGCATGTTGTCCAGGAAGACCTTTTCTTTTTTTACCGAGTTCTTTACCAGTTTCAGTAATGGAGAATTGAAGTCTTCTAGATCTTTTAAATTTTGAATCTAAATTTCTCATTTTTTCACTCCTTTTATTAATTGCATAATAAACGAAGGTATAAATTCCTTTCTTCGGGTGAAGCGACTAGGCTTTCATCTTGTAGCTGAGACTACTTACTTACATTTTTGTTCGCTTCGTCAGACAAGAAGTATTTATCTGCTGCATCATTTAAAATGCTTTAATAAAATACACTATTTTAGTAAAGATTTCAAGAAAAAATTAATCTAAAGATTTTGTGTTATTTTTAAATATTTTACCGTTAAATCTAATTTTAAAAAAATAAAAAAGTTTTGATTACAGCGTAGCTATTTTAAATCGATAACATTTTTAAATTAATTTAAGTGATAAATCGTGTATAATATGTAAAAATTGTAAAAATTAAAGAGAATGGTAATGGGAGAAGTTATTAAAATTCAAAATCTATATAAGTCATACGGAGATAAAGAAGTAATTAAGGGTATTTCCTTAACTACTTATTCGGGTGAAGTATTTGGCTTTTTAGGCAAAAATGGTGTTGGTAAATCAACAACAATTGATTGTATGGTAGGAATTAAATCTTTTAATAAGGGAGAAATTTTTATTAATGGTTATTCGATAACTAAAAAGCCAATCGAAGCTAAAAAAACTTTTGGTTATGTTAATAGTGAACCACTATGTTATGAAACGATGACTGGAAGAGAATATTTAGCTTTTATTGCTTCGATTTATAAGATACCTAATAAAGATTTTAAATTTTATCTAAATAAATATTCTTTAATGTTTGATATTGCTAATGATTTAGATAGATTAATTAAAGAATATAGTCATGGAATGAAACAAAAGATTAGTTTAATTGCTAGTGTTATCTTTAATCCAAAGTTATTAATTTTAGATGAACCTACTGTTGGACTTGATGTAATGGTAGCAAATACTTTAAATAATTTAATCTTAGATTTGAAAAGAAATAATAAAGGAGTATTTGTTACTTCTCATAATATTGATTTTGTTAAAAAAGTTTGTGATCGAGTGTCGATTATAAATAATGGTCGAATTGTTTATTTATTAGATTTAGATAAAAGAAATGATTATAGACAAAACTTAGAAAATATCTTTTTAAGTGTTTATAGTAAGTAATATGA
>JADIMY010000069.1 GCA_017694345.1 Candidatus Onthovivens merdipullorum
GCGTTTGATAAAGATAAAGAAATAATCATTAAAGAATATATTGAAGGACCAGTCTTATCTGACCTAATTAAATCAAATAAAGATATAACAATTTATATTAAGCAAATGAAAGACATGCTTCCTAATATTTATAGTGCAGGTCTTAATATTGATTATTATCCAACAAATTTCATTATCAATAAGAATGATAATTTAATTTATTACATTGATTACGAATGTAATTTATACGATGCAAAATGGGATTTTGATAATTGGGGAATAAAGTATTGGAATGGCGATGAAAAACTAATTTAAGAATGAAAATGGTATCGTTTTTCTAGTAAAGGTATTATTTTGCTATATTTTGTATTAAAGTGATAGCACAAAGACATCTTATAACTAACATTTTGATACAAAGTAAGGGTCTCAAAATGAAAGATATTTGCTCGAGAAATCGGGCATTTTTTTATTTCATTTGTTCCTATAAAATCAGGGCCAACATAAATCTGTTCTTTTATATCAGTAAAGCCACTACCATCTAAATATGTAACTTTCAATAATGGCGAAGACTCTTCATTACTATTTAAATTAGCTTGCCATTACACTTAAAGGCATTAACATTAACAATAAACTTTTCAATAACATAACTCACTCCTTTTCATAAGGTAAAAAGATAACATATTACGATAGATAAATCTAGAAAAAAGAAATAAAATAAATATTTTTTATTAAAAGCTTGCAAATCACAAATATTTTTTATTATTTATATACAATAACCTATTACGATTTAAATAATTTTAGGTATTATGATATAATAATAAAAAAGTTAAATTTATGATTTTGTATTTTTCTGCAACCGGTAATAACAAATTTATAGCAAATTATATTAATGATTTTCTATCTAATGAGGTGGTTTCTTTAAATGATGTTTTAAAAGAAAATAAGCCCTTAATTTTTTCATCAGTTAGACCTTTTGTAGTTATAGCACCAATTCATGCTTGGAGATATCCTCGTAATATTGAAGACTTAATTAAAAAAGCTAAATTTATTGGATCAAATAAAATATATTTTATTGCCTCGATGGGCTTAAATTGTGGAAATGCAAACATATATTTAAAAAAGATAACCATTAGTAAAAATATGCAATATATGGGTTTTGCTAAAATAATAATGCCAAGTAATTATGTTATTGCAGAAAAAGCAATTAATAAACAGGAAGCTATTGATATTATTAAAGATTCCTTAAATAGGCTTGATGAATTAGCAAATATCATTAAAAACGAACAAAAATTTATTGAACCTAAAAAAGAATTATATGGTAATCTTTTATCGGGATTTATAAATTATGGATTTAATAACTTCTTTGCTTCCTCAAAACACTTTAAAGTTAGTGATAATTGCATTAAATGTCAAAAATGTATAAAGCTTTGTCCAACGAATAATATTAATTTAAAAAACAATAAAATTACTTTTTCGAATAATTGTATGTTTTGTTTAGCTTGTATAAATAATTGTCCTACTAAAGCTATTACATATAAAAATAAACATAATGGTACCTATACTTGTCCTAGTATAGAGCAAATTAAAAAGTCTAAATAATTTTAGACTTTTTAATATATAAGTTTTCATTAATATTTATTTTACTTTAAGCTCGTAATACTCTTCTTTTAAATGGGTATGTTTATTAATCCACCTAGCAAATCTCATTGGAATAAACCATGAATAAATACTTAAAGTAATAACACTTAATAATGACCAAAGTAAAAATCTTCCAAGTAAATTTGCTCCATGTCCAGTAAACTTAAGTATTCTTCCATCAACTACTGTATGCTTTAATAAATATCTATTTTTAAATGAAATTATAAAAGGTACAAAGATGACAAAAGAAAGCAAATAAAGTAGATTAAATAAGATGCGCATAAAGAAATAACCAATTGCATTAGCAGTAAAATATCCACCTAAGAATGGTAGTTCTCCTTCTAAATGCGTATGAGATGCTCTCCATTGCATAAGATTTTTAGGTATTACAAATATATATAATCCAAGGGTTGGAATACATAATATTATCCATTTAATCCATTTTCCAATCAATTGAGATGGTTTACCATCAAAACTAACTCGTTTACCATCATAAATAGAGTGTTTATAATACCATTTTAATACCCAACAATAAGCTATAGGAAAACCTATTCCTAGCGTACATATAGTAACTAAACCACCTAAAAGTAACCAACCAATTAATTGAATTAAATGTCCATCAAACTTGCTTTCTTTGTCTTTAGTTACTAAATTTTTCTCATTATTTATATGTTGAGTTTTCAATTCCTCGATAATGTCATAATATTCATTAATCTTATTAATTGTCCATTCTTTGTCTTTAATTTTAAGTTTTTGTTTAAACTCTTCTTTTAAAGCTTTACTATCTTCTTTTAAATATTCAGCACACTTAATCGACCTACTAATACAGTAATCATATAATTTTCTATATTTATTACCTTTAAAGATCAATATAAGTATGACAATGAATAAAATCGTAGTTATATAAGAAGAAACCATTGCTACATATGGTGGCGTATTGTTATTAGCTCCAATTGTAAATCCACATATAACATAAACTAAAGTAATCATAGATATTATAGACAAAGCAATTATAAAGCCTTTTCTTACTCCAAATTTCATCTTAAAAACTTTGTCAATAGCTATGTCAAATCTAGGTCCATATTTACACATACACTTTCTCCTTTATATTATTTTTAAAAAAAAATAAATTTTATGTGCTTTTTATTTTTTTGCTTTTAT
>JADIMY010000070.1 GCA_017694345.1 Candidatus Onthovivens merdipullorum
GGCGGGCTAATAAATATTACAACAAGAACCATTTAAAAAACAAGATTTTTTTGTTCAATGGTAGAGCATCCAACAGTTCCTGTCATAACTTTATTGTTCACTTCGTTCACAAGAAAGTTATGTGGTAAGACCGTATTCCTATTCTGCGATGGACACCAATATTATTTTATTTTGCTATTAAATCAAGGACGATAGTTTTTGTTTTTTCTATATCAAGATTTGGCTCTTTAAGGATTTGCCTAATTAAACCAACGATAGCTCCAGAATAATAGGCAGCAAAATAGTCTTTTGTAATATACTTTCTATCTTCGGATATTAGCGAATCATAATCTTCATATAATTCTTTATATATGAATTTTGTGAGGGCTTCAAAAATAGGTAGTGCATTTGTTTCTGAGAATATAAGAGAAAGAAGTTTTTTATTATCGATGACCTTGTTATATACGGTCTGCACTAATAAAAAGACATAATCTTTACTATTTTGTATCTCTTCCCTTTTTGCTTTAATTTCATTCTCAACTTCATTTTCAACATTTGAAAATAAATACAACAATAAGTCATCCTTACTTTTAAAGTAATTATAAAAAGTAACTTTAGAAATATATGCGTTTTTACATATGTCAACAACTTTTATTTCCTTATAGCTTTTTTCGGTTAGCAAATCAAAGAAACTATTTACTAAATCTCTTTTTGTTCTGATAACTCTATAATCTTCTTTTCTTGTTTTTTTCATACTTAACTTGTGTAAAATAATTAACTAGTGTAAATTAATTATATGGTTTATGAAAAAGAAATCAATACTATTGAGGTGAAAAACTTAACAAAAGACTATGGCGAAGGTCGTGGGATTTTTGATGTATCTTTTAAAATTTTGCCAGGTGAATGTTTTGGCTTCTTAGGACCTAATGGAGCAGGCAAAAGCACAACGATAAGACACTTAATGGGTTTTTCTAAACCTGACTCAGGAGAATGCTTGATAAATAATCTTAATCCAATCAAAAATCATGAAGAAATTTTTACTGAAGTTGGATATTTACCTGGAGAAATATCCTTGCCAAACAATTTTAAAGGTGAAGAATTTTTTAATTATCAAGCTAAACTAAAAAAAGTTAAAGACCTATCTTATGCTAAAAAAATAGTCGAGCGCTTTAAAATTAATTTAGATTTAAACTGTAAAGATATGTCACTTGGAATGAAAAGAAGGCTAGCTATTTTAACTTGTTTTATAAATAATCCTAAAATACTGATTCTTGATGAACCAACAAGTGGCTTAGATTTAGAAATGCAACAAGAATTTCTCAAGTTAATTGGTGAAAAAAAGAAAGAAAATGCCACGATATTATTTTCATCTCATCTTTTTAATGAAGTTCGAGATTCTTGTAATCGAGTGGCTATTATTAAAAAAGGAAAAATAGTAAGTACATTTGCGGGAGAAGAATATGCTTTGCCTACCTCTCGAAAGTTTAATATAAAATTAAAAAATTATAAGGATTTTTTAACTTTCTCTCGCTTATCTAATAAAATTGGGACGATACTATTTAAAGATAGTGAAGAGTTAAACTTAACTATCAAAGTTGAACTAGAAAACGAACCTAAATTTATTAATTTATTAGCAAAATATGATCTTGCTGATTTTAATGAAATCAAGGAAACACTAGAAGAAAAATTCTTAAGTTATTATGATAAAAACTAGGTTATTTAAAAGTGAAAGAAGCTATTGAAATTAAAAATATAACTAAAGATTATAAAAATGAAAGAGGAGTGTTTGATATAAACATTTCTTTTAAAATAGGTGATTTTTGCGGGATAATTGGTGAAAATGGTGCTGGAAAAACTACACTTCTTCGTTTAATAATGGGCTATATAAAGGCGACCTCTGGTAACATTTTAGTAAATGGATTAGATGTAAAAAAAGAACAAGAACGAATTCATGAAATTGTCGGTTATGTGCCAGGAGAAATCGGTTTTCCAGATTTAAAAAATGGCACGGAGTTTTTAAATCTTCAAGCTGAAATGGATGATACTTTTAATAAAGAATTAGCTAAAAAGTATATTCAAAAATTAAATCTTGATATGAGAGTCAACCCTAGAAGAATGTCAAAGGGCATGAAACAGAAATTAGCTCTTATTAATGTATTTTCACGAGACAAAATGATTTATATTCTTGACGAGCCATCTACTGGATTAGATCCCTTGATGAGAAATCATTATTTAGACATCTTAAAAGAAAAGAAAAGCGAAGGGAAAACTATAATTTTAACTTCCAATAACTTTGAAGAAATAGAAAATGTATGTGATAGAGTCGTATATCTTAATAAAGGAAGAATTATCGCTGATTTTTATAAGAGCGAAGTGTTAGATAGTAACTTAGAAGTTATAAGCGTTTTCTTTAAGGAACTACCTGAAATTTCTATTTTTGATGGTAATTTTGAAGTTTTGAAAGTAAAAAAAGAAAAAAATGAGATTGTATTTTTAATAAGTAAAAATAATCTTAAAAAATTCTTTTTGCTAATTTCAAAACTCAGCGCTTTTGATATAAAAGAACATATATTTTCGATGGAAGAGTATGTAAAATTTAAGGTGCAGAAAAGATATGAAAGAAAAGATATCTAAATGGTTTTCGTTTCCAATTTTTAAAGAGAGTTTTAAAAGTAACTTTCTCTCTTTTATTTGCGTTGGTATTGGTAATGCATTAATCGCTTTTGTTGTTATTTTAATTTTATCGACATTATCATTAAATGCTACAAAACAATCGATGCAAAATATGTTTAATACTGCCAAAATGGAACACACTTTAAAGCAAGGTAGCGTTGGAGCTTATATCGCTTTTAAAGAAGGCATTAATGCTTATGAAAATGTAATTCCAGAGGCGGAAAATTATCTTTT
>JADIMY010000071.1 GCA_017694345.1 Candidatus Onthovivens merdipullorum
TAAACTAAAAATGGAAATTAAGAAATATAAATTTGACTTTAGGAGATTTTTCTTTCTTTACGGGATTAGATTTTTAATCGCTTTTTTTGTCGCCTTATTAATCTTTATTTTAATATTTGTTTTCACAGGACCTAGTTTATTAAGTGCAACAAACGGAGCGTTTTATTCTTTAGTCACCATGTTAATAGTAGCGTTTGGATCATATGCAACTAATGCAGGATTTTTTGATATTGTCGCTTATAGTGGCTTAAGATTTTTAAAGCGCTTTACAAAAAGCGATAAAATCCATGCTGATTTTTATGGAACATATGACTATACAAAAAGCAAAGAAGCTATAAGGAGAGAAAGCAAAAAAGTATTTTTAGTTTACTTAATTGTGGCTTTACTTTATTTAATTCTAACCTTAATTCTTTATTTGATTTATAAGCTTAATTATTAATATTCAAAAAGTCTTAATGAAACTTATCGTTTAACTTTTTAATTTCTTTTATATCAACTTTAGGCTTTCGATTAAAATCAAATAGTCCATTAACTTCTTGCTCAACATCACTTAGTTGAGTTAAACAATATCCTCTGATTTCTTTTAAATCGTATATTGCTTCCATTAATGAAGATAGTTTTTTTAGGTACTCTTTTTCATCTTTTACGCTATCTCCATAACCCCAACCTTTGTCTTTATCTTTAGCGTAAGCAATTCCACCAAATTCAGTAAGCATAAGTGGAGCGTCTTCGTTAACTTTAAACTCTTTAGCAAACATATATTTTGTTTCGTTTGCTTTTACATTTAAATAATCCTTTTTATTGATTAAGTCGATGCTTTCTTTATAGAGATTAAAGATTTTATCATAGGTTTCTTCATAGTTATGGAAAGATAAAATGTCGCTGAGCGTATGTTCCCATCCATCATTAGAGATAAGTAAGCGTGTATCTTTAATGTAATCTTTAACTAGATGATACATTGAAGTTACTTCGCTTGATTCTTCTTTATCTTTAGCGATTTCATTAACTCCCCAAGATTCGTTAAATATTACGTAAGCAACAATAGAAGGTGAGTTAAAGTGGTCATCGATTTGATTAAGTATCTCTCTTCTTGCGTTTTTAATCATTTCAAAAGAATAGGCATGAGGCGAAGGCATCTCTTGCCAAAGGAGTAAACCTAAAGTGTCGCAATAATAATAGAAAAGCGGTGATTCGATTTTTTGATGTTTTCTTAATCCATTAAAACCACATTCTTTAATTAAAGTTAAGTCCTTTATAAACTCATCTTCACTTCCTGTGTAATAAGTTTTAGGGAAATAACCTTGATCAAGAATCAATTTAAAATAGGTATCAATATCGTTTAAAAATACATGTCTATCTTTTATTTTGATTTCATTGAAACCAAAATAAGTGGTTATTTCATCTATTTTTTCATCATCTACATATAAAGTTAAAATGACATCATATAAAGAAGGTGAATCAGTTGACCAAGGATGAATATCTTCTTTATTTAGTTTTAATTTTAAAGAAGACTTTTCATTATTAATTTTAAAGCCGTTACTGTATATCTCTTTTTTGTCGAACAAAATTTTAACGTTTAATTTTATATTTTTTAACGAGGCAAAACTATTTAAAAAAAGCTCTAAATTAACAAAATTTCCCGCAAAACTTGGGTAAAATTTAAAAGTATTGATGTAAAATTCATTTAAATACTCTAAGTAAACATCTTTCCAGACACCACTAGTTTCTTTATAAAAACACTCAAAAGGTTCCTTTTTCCAAGTTTGTTTTCCTCGAATTTGATCTATATTTTGTCTATCAATTACCATTAAAGTAATATCGTTATTACCTAGTTTTACAAAAGGTGCAATGTCGATATTAAATGAATCGTAAGCGCCTTTATGACTAGCAATGTATTTTCCATTGATGAAGAGCTTACATTCATAATCAACACCTAAAAAATGTAGTAATAAATGAGATGATAATCTATTTAAGGTTATGGTTTTATGATACCAAATAACATCTGAGTGCTCATTTTTACCAATCCCTGAAGCTTCAGTTTGATATGGATAAGGAACTAAGATTGTTCTAGCTTTAGTAAAATCTTTGTACCAACCTTCAATCATTCCTTTCTCTTGTTCATCAAATGCAAAATCCCATTTACCGTTTAATAGTTCATAATCTTGTCTAAAAACTTGTGGATTAGGATGATTTTTATGATAAGAAAGAGTGTGCTTCATATATTTATACCTCTGGATTATTTACAAATTGATTTGTGGTTTTACCAGTATGCTTTTTAAACCATGAATAAAAGTATTCTTCAGTTGAAAAGCCTAAAATTCTAATGATTTCACTTGATTTAACACCATCTAATAAGAGTTGCTTAACCATCTTTAGACGCGCGTTATCTAAATCTTTAATTGGATTAACATAGAAAAACTGCTTATAAAGGATGTTAAAGTAACTCAAAGAGAAGTTTGCTTTTTGGGCTAAACTTTGAACTGTAAGATGCGAAGGATCTTGATACATTTCATATCTTATTTGTTCAAATTTATCTTTTATATCGTTAGTGTAATTTGAATTTGATCCTAGTTTTTTATGATGGATTAAACTACTAAGTTTAATAAATAAGCCGAGCATTTTATAATCCATAACTGAGTCTAATTTAATAGGATTACGATAGTAGTCGTATAAATCTTTAAAAGAGTCACCTAAAACTTTTGAATTAGTTGGTTGCATGATTGTGTTTTTAGGAATCTTTAATTCTTCGATTATCGATTCATCAAAACATTCAAAATCGATATAGTCGTGATTGATTCTCATTGTATCGCTTTCAAATAGTTGAGGTGTTTTTGGTGTATATAAAATACAGGTGCCAGGTGTAGCATCATAAACTTTACCATCTATAGTAATTTTAACGGTGCTATAAAAATGAAAAAGAATGTAGCGTGGGCTACCTTCGGGTCTAACTATTGAGAAATCCCCTTGTTCAATAATCTTACTTCCAGCGTAATGTAACTTAAAATTCATAACTTTCGATACTATTATATATTTTTATTTTAGATATGCTAATTCTTAAATATAAAAAAATCATATACGCGATTTAAAAAAACAAAGGTATAATTCTAGTTTGATAATAAAAGAAGGATGAATTATGTAAGCGCTTTCAAAAAATATTAAAACTTAGCAAAAAAACACAAAAAGAAAAGAAACACATACAACGAAAAATTGCATAAAACGAAAAAAAGGCATGCCATATAATAAAATCAACCTTAATGGAGGAATATTAAAAATGAGAAAAATGAGAGCATTAATTGCTCTACCTATATT
>JADIMY010000072.1 GCA_017694345.1 Candidatus Onthovivens merdipullorum
GATTATTATTAGTAGTTTAAATTTAAAAAATAATTTTGAATTTGTGTGCATATGAATATTTTACCAAAAATTAATAATTTGGAATTAGTAATTTTGTATTACAATTTTAAAATTCTTTAACTTTAAATTTACTTTCAATTATTTCACTAACAACCTTAACTTTATTTTTACTAAAAGCAAATCCAAATAAAGTAACTTTTTTAATCTTTTTATTTAACATCTCTTTATAATATTCTTTTTCTTTTATTTGTTTTATCGCTTTATTAGCTAATGTTTTTAGTGATCTTTCACTTCCTTCTTTAACATACTTAAGTTCAAATATAAAAGAATTATCATTTCCTTTTTTAGGACTAATAGAAATATCACTCCTTCCTAATCCCATATTTTGTTTTTATTTTGCAATTAAGATTTCTTGTATGTTAGCAACTAGAAATTCAAAAATAAAACGTAAGAAGACTTAACTATTGCTTTCCCTGTATAAGCGCTAATTAATATCATTACAACAAAATAACCTAATAATTTTCATTAAGATTAAAATTTTATTTTAGCAATTAAAAAATCATCTATATTGCTTGTGCAATATTAAAATCAACTATTCGTTTTCTTCATAATAATAGGAATAATCAATTCCTTTAATATAAATTTCTTTATCGTTAATTTTTGTTGTTTGTGCATTTTTAATTAGACTAAATATTTCTTTTGAATCAACTGGACTTTTACGCATTGCATCAAAATATTTGTTTTTATCAATTTTGCTCCGATCAGTACAAGTCTTAAGATTTTTCTTTAATATTAAGTCTAACCAAATTCTTGTTGCTCTACCATTTCCTTCCATAAAAGGATGAGCAATATTCATTTCCACATATTTATTAATAATATGTTCTAAAGTGTCCTCGTGCATTTTTTCTACTTGAGCAAGATTTTCTTTTAAAAACATTACCGGAGCAAATGCAAAACCACCTTTAGATATGTTTAATGTTCTAATTTTTCCAGCAAAATCAAATAAACCGCCAAAAATATAAGAGTGAATCTGTTTCAGTCCTTTAACCGTTCCAACTTCAATATCATCTATAATCCCACTTTCATATAACTCATAAGCTTTTAGTTTACTTTTTTCATCAATTGAAAAAGTTGCTTCATTTAACCACTTTTCAAACGCAAGTGAATTTTTATTAGATATAATTGCTATAAGTTTATCAACTTCTTCCTCACTTATAACATCAGTAAAATATTTTTTACCATCTCTAGCTGTTAACTTCAGTTGTTTACAATCTGTAAACAACTGAAATTTTCTATGTTTTAATGTTGACCAATATACTCGAGGATCTTTACTTTTGGTTAAAGCTTCAATAATATCAGTAGCAGAAAACCACCATTTAGAACTTTCTTCATCCCAAATAGCTCTAACAGGTATATTTTCGAAAAATCTAATAGAAGTTTTAATCATCTTTAATTACTAAATAACTACCAATATTATACCATGTAAGCACTATTTTCTTAGCCATTAATAACAGTTAATTTTCAACTGTCATTTACATAAATTCTATAAAAATATCAAAGTTTTAGACGCTTTTAACTATAAATCATTACTTTTTAATATATTCTCTATAAAACTATCAAGTAGTTTTATATCACTTTCATTAGGTCTATTTTTATTAACTCCACCAAACCATTTAAAGAAACTAAAAGTACAATAACCTTTACAGTGATATACTCCTATTACTTTATTGTTAGTACTAACTACTTCTATAATCTTTTTAGAAAAAGAATCTTTATCCATAGCGGAAGTATAGAGAATAAATACTTTTTTATTCCTGATACTTCCACTATTAAGTAGATCAATTATTTCTTTAGAATATTCAAAACCATAGATTCCACTAGCTAAACCAATTAAATCATAATTATTAAAGTTAAATGTGTCTTTATCTAATTCATCAATACTGATTAAATCAAAATTATATTTATCTTTTAAGTGTTTACATAATTTATATGTATTTTGATGATGAATTGATTCATAGATTATTAATTTATTCATTAAATGTAGCTCCTAGTATTGTTTAACTATACGCTAGTTAAACAATACTTATAAAGAAAATCAATAATTTTCTTTGAATCATCTTTTTCGTAGTAATCAGTAAGTAACTTTTTATATTCGTTAGTTTTATCTTCTGGTATAACAACTAATCCCGCACCATTTGATATCAAAATGTGGTTTGCAAATATAACAGATGTTCTTTTGTTACCATCAGCTAAAACTAAAATAACAACAGGTGCTACGTAATATGGATCATTACTTGTCTTTCTAACCTTTTCATTAAGCTCAGTTATTTTTTCACGATACTTAGAACTAGTAACAGCCACAATGGTAGGCGATTGTCTTCCACCACCTGTAGGAGCATAAGTTCCAGCTTCAAGAAGTTTATTTAAATCCTTTTCTGATACTGGTTCTTTCTTATAGCTTCTTATACTTCTTCTAGTTTCAATTAATTTGATAAAATCAGTTTCCATGAATATCATTCTCCTTCCAAAATCATGATAAATGCAAAATTACTTATTCATCACTAGGTTGTGTGGCAAAAAGATGATGACTCAGGAAAAGTCCACGCTCATTTTCGCCTTTATTATACTGCTAAAGAGTTTTATTTTAAATAATTGAGAAATAGATTAACTATCGTTTCTCTTGTGTTCTAAAAGGCTCACGTTTACACCACATTCGCTTATTCTTCTTTCTTGAGCAAAATATCGTTCTACTTTCTAAAACCCCACTGAAGCCAAAAGAAGCCCAAATTATCGCAAATAAAGAAAAGAGGCTACCATCACTAGTAACCTCAATAATTATCTAAGCTATTGCCTATAGTTTAATTATCAATTGTAATTTGAATTGGATTAGTATCTGTAGGAAGACTAGCTAATGTTAAAATACCATTCTTAATTTGGTTAAATCCGCTTGTACTAGAACCTTGTCCTGTCCAATCATATACCTCAAGAGAAACTATGTTTTCATATTTTTGATCTTCTTCATTCCAAACAGCATAACTAGCTATTACAGAATAAGAATGACCAACAGCAAATACTAATGTTCCTTTCCCATCTACTAATTCATCGAGAGAACAGCCTTGAGATTGTGGTGCATTGCTCCCGTAAACGTAATCTTGATCAGTAATAGAGATTCGAATATTCTCTAAATCATCATAGCTAGTTTCATTAATGACAGTATATGGTACATTCCAAGTTTCAACTTCAACTTTTCCATATTCAGTAACCGTGAATGTTCTCATTAGAGTTGCATCATCAGCATTGTTGAAAGACAAATGAGCATAGATTGTTGCTGTCCCTGGATTGATTTGCTTTAAATCAACTCTTATTGAACCACCACGAACCATATTAGAACCGCTTGAGCCAATCAAATCGCTTTCCTTTATCGGGTCAAAACTAATAGCACTATTAGGTATGACGTCTTGATTGGAAGATAGAACTTCTGTGTTGTTTTCGTCGACACTATTGTATGGTCCAAATTCAGCCATATCGAAATCCAAGGTTAGATTTTGAACGCACTCTATATACTGATAGCCTTTATCTTCTTCACTAGCCATCGATATTTCATCAATTACACTACTACTCCAACTTAAATAATCATTTGGATCATCATATTCAGTGATTGGCTCTAGTTCTATTTTAATAACAACATCTTCGCCAGGCATTATAAACTGATAACCTAAAGAGCCTCTGCTAATTGGTGTTCCATTGTAAGTGACTTCACCAATCTCATAAAACACACTAGTTGACTCTACATCAAATAGGATATTGCTTCCTTCTTGTCCTTGACTATCAAAATCAATAACTCTGTAATTATCATTTTCTTCATAAGTGATGTTATAAATAGCTGGGTCTCCACCTCCGCCATCGTTACAAGAAGCAAGCCCAAACACTGTAGTTATGCACACTAAACTTGTTAAAATTATACTTGTTTTCTTCATAACTTCTCTTACGCTAAAAAGCGCCTCCTTTATGAAATTATAACAAAAAAGTAAAGATTTAGTATATTTTTCACAAATTTTTCATAGAACAAAAGCGAAATAAATTTCGCGTGAAACTTAGAGAAATTATCTCTAATTTTTATATTATACAGATGTATGTATTATCGAAACTCTGATTTATCATTTTTAGCATATAGCTTGAAACTCTATATTAAAGTTAGTAATAAATATCTTAGCTTAAAATAAGCTTTTATTTATTAAAACATTGCAAATCTAAACTTTTTTTACAAATTTTATTCAAAAATGGTTAATTAAATATCTTCTAAGAGAATTAAATCCAATTTTATTTTGATTCAGTATCTATTCATAAAGATCAAAATTCAAAGGTAAAATGTTAGTCGCTATTATAGCGTGTAGAATTAAAAGTATTTTTGAATTGAATTATCAGCTAAAAATAACTCAAATAGAGAATTTCTATCACCATATTTACTGCTTAAGCCGAATAATCTAAATTATTGTCTATAAAAATGTTGAAAACCAGCATTTAAAAATATGCTTTTAGTGATAAATGCAAAGAAATTTTGTCGTTAATTGCGACAAATAAAACTACGAGAAAAAAATACTTAAATTTAATTCGCCTAATAAAATTCTTTAAAGAGTTAGCGTTTTATACAATAAATAAGCAAGTAATTTCTTTCTCATTGATTGTAAAATGAGAATTTTAATCGAGATTTGCAGGTTTTATGATTAAATTGAAGAGATAACGTAACTAATTTTTGATTTAGAACTAATATTAATTTTTGTATTTGCCTTTATAAAATAGGATTCAAACTTACTCGCTTTTTTATTATTAATTATTCCATCTCCATCAATTATAGTTATGACAACAAAGGAATTTGGATATAAATATTCTTTTGTCGAATTATTAAGCGTATCAATTAATACATGAAAATACTTTCTTTTAATATGAGTTTTATTAGTTAATGTAATTGATTCAACATTTAATTTATTAAAGTTAATTACATCAAGTGCTTTTTCAATATGTAAAGGTCTTTTTAATCCATTTTGATCAACACGATTAAAATCATATATTCGATATGTTAAAAAAGATGATTCTTGTATTTCAAGTAAAGTAATACCTTCACCAATAGCGTGGATTGTACCAGGTTTAACTAAAAATATATCTCCTTTTTTAACATATACCTTATTTAAATTATCTAAAATTGTATTATTTTGAATAGATTTAACAAAATCTTCTTTTGTTAAATCTTTATTTAATCCTAAATATAAATATGAAAATTTTTTAGCATCTAAAATAATCCACATTTCTTCTTTACCTAAACTATTTTCATGTTTTAAAGCATATTCATCACTTGGATGTACTTGAATGGATAAAGAAGAATTAGAATCGATTAATTTAATAAGTAAAGGAAAAAATATTTTTCCATTAAAAATAAATTTATTTATATCTTTCCCTAGATCAGCACTACTAACTACTTTTCTTAATTCTAAATTAGTTTTACTATTTTCATCATAAATTAATGATGGGCCTTCATCTAAAAAAGATAACTCCCAACTTTCACTTACATTTTTAAATTGATTATTTGGATCTTTATATTTCTTTAAATTTGTTCCTCCCCAAATATACTCTTTTATTGAAGGAATAATTTCACTTATATCAACCATATTACCCCTTAATTATTAAAGAAAATAAATCTTTATATTTACTAATTAAATTATTAGTTTCATTTAAACTATTACTAACTGCTTCAATATAGCATTTTAATTTTGGCTCAGTTCCACTTGGTCTAATCATTAATCGACTATTATTTTTAAATTTAATAATTAAAACATCCGATTTAGGTAAAGAAATATTAAAAGTATTATTTTTATTATTAATAGCTTTAGATAATAAATAATCTTCTTTTAAAATAACTTCTTCTTTTAATAGATTGTTTAACTCTTTTAATGATCGATTTCTTAAATTAAACATAATTTCTTTCATTTTAAGCATTCCATCTTCACCTAAGAAATTATGGGTTAATAAAATATTTTTATAAAAACCATATTCATCATATATTGAATTTAATTTTTGAGATAAATCTATCCCTTGTTTTTTATAAAAATATGTCATTTCACTAATCAAAATTGAAGCATTTATTGAATCTTTATCACGAACTTCAGTATTAGTTAAATACCCATAAGATTCTTCAAAACCCAGCAGAAATGAACTTAATTTATTATTTTTCTCTAAATTAAATAATTCTTCTCCAATAAACTTAAAACCAGTTAAAACTGTTTTAAGTTTAATTTGATATTTCTCACAAATTTTATCAATTAAAGAAGTTGAAACTATACTACGAACTACCTCTTTATTTTTAAAATAAGATTTATCTTTTCTTAAAACATTTAAGTTATATTCAATTATAAAATTTAATAGTAATAAACCTACTTCATTACCAGTAAGTAAATATATATCTTTATTTTTCTTTTTAATTACTACACCTGAACGATCAGCATCAGGATCTGTTGCAATTAATAAATCTCCATCATATTCTTTTAAATAATTAATACCTAACGATAAAGCTTCTTCTAATTCCGGATTTGGTTTAGGGCATGTAGTAAAATTAGGATCAGGATCTAATTGCTCTTTAACTGTGAGTAAATTATTAAATCCGTCTTTATTTAAAGCCTTAATTACATAATTTTTTCCTGTACCATTTAAAGGTGTATAAATAATTTTTAAATCATTTTTATCTTTTTTATCTTTTAAAATTGAACAATTTAAATTTGATTCAATAAATTGTTCACTTATTTTTTCATCTACATAATCAATTAAAGATAAATTGATATTGTTTATATCGGTATGTTTTTTAAAATCTAAAAAGGTATCTACTTTATTAATTTCATTAATTATCTTATTTGCTTCATTTATAGTAATTTGATAAGCGTTTTCGTTATATACTTTATATCCATTATATTCTTTTGGATTATGAGAAGCTGTAATCATTATTCCAGCTTGAGCTTTTAATTTTCTTATAGTAAAAGAAACTAAAGGGGTTGGTGAATAGTCTTTAAATAAATGTACTTTAATATTGTTAGAAGCTAAGACTATAGCACTAATTTTAGCAAATTCTATTGAATTATTTCTTGTATCATAACCAACGACAACACTTATATTATTAATATTATCTTTATATTTATACAATAAATATAAAGATAAACCTTGTGTTGCTTTATAAATATTATAAATATTTAGTTTTGATGAACCTAGCTCCATAACTCCTCTAAGTCCACCTGTTCCAAAAGTTAAATCTTGATAAAATAAATCATTAATTATATTTTCATTATTTATACTACAAAGTTTTAAATAATCATCGTAATTAATATCTTTTAAACATTTCTTCCAATATTTATATCTATATAACGTTTCTTTTTCCATAACTATAAGCTAATTAATTAATAAATATATAGGGCATCAAAGCGATGCCCTATATAGTTTTAATATTATTTACCTAAATATTTTAAGCTACCTTGAGAAAGAAGTTTTCCACTTTTACGATCAAAAAGTAATATTTCTTTACCGACAAAATTAAGTTTACAATTTGATCCAACTTTATAATCAACTCCACCAAAAACAACTCCAGTTAAAAGGAATTCATTAAGTCTAATTTTAACAGTAGTTTCCATACCAGAAGGTAAAGCATTATAAATTTCACCTTGAATATCGCCATTATCACTTAAATAAATGAATTCTGGACGAATACCGATAACATATTCATTATCAGCGATATTTCTTTCTTCATCAGATGTAACTGTTTCAGTAACCTTAGAGATAGCAAATTTAAATGAAACATCTTTATTGCCTTTTTCAACAAACTTCTTATTTGCTTTTAAAGCATTTTCCTGTTCTTCTTTTTCTTTAAATTCTTCATCTCTTTCTACTTTTAATTTAGCTAAATCTAAATCAATTGTTGGAACATATTCAAATTTCAACCCGTCGAGCATTGTTAAATTAATCTTTTTATCTTCGCTTTGATTAACTAACGCTTCAATAAAGTTAATAGCAGGCGAACCAACGAAATCAGCAACAAAAATATTATTAGGTTTTTTATAAACATCTAAAGGTGCATCATATTGCTGCAAAACACCATTGTTTATTAAACAAATCTTTGTTGCTAATGTCATAGCTTCAAGTTGATCATGAGTAACATAAACAAAGGTTGAACCAGTTTCAAGATGTAAACGTTTAAGTTCACCTCTCATTTCAAGTCTTAGTTTAGCATCAAGGTTACTTAAAGGTTCATCCATAAATAATACTTTTGGTCCTGGAGCTAAAGTTCTAGCAATGGCAACTCTTTGTTGTTGACCACCACTAAGTTCACTTGGATATCTTTCCATGAATTCACCTATTTTAACAACTCTTGAAACATGTCTCACCTTTAAATCAATTTCTTCAGCACTTAATTTACGATATTTAATTTGGTGAACTTTTTTACCATCCCAATTTTTATTATCAAAATCAATAGATGGAATCATTTCACCTTTTTCATTAAGATGGAAATTATTATTTAAATAATTGCTTTTTACTCTTTCTAAAGCTGCACTATAATCAGCTAATTCGTTATTAACAGCTTCAATTTTTTCATTGTCAGACAAGTCTTTAATAGATAAAGCAAAATCTAAAAGAATTTTAGCAGTTTTTTGAGAAACATTTGTTTTTCTCATTATCACTTTAAGAGGTTTTTCACCTTCTTTTGAAGCAATATCTAAATATGAAAGCAAAGTTTTATAATCTTTTATTGTCTCGTATGTAAGTTTTAAAGCAATATAATCTTCAGCTAATTCAGGCTCATCAAGAATATAACCATCTTTATTTAAATCGATTCCTTTTTCTTCATATTTATGAGTTATTTCCTCTAAAGCCTTTTCTTTTTCAGCAATTTTTGATTTTGCTAAAGACTCGATTTCACTTTCTTGTTTTTCTTCTAAATGAAGTTCAAAAATCTCTTTAGCAGTATAATTTGATACTTTAAAATAATCAATTATAGCGATTAAGGCTCTTCTTTTATCTACTTTTCCTTTTTTATCGATATTGTTTTTAACTAATTCAATAACTTTATTAGGATTAGATAAAACAAGAATATCATTTTTAATTTTAGTATAATCTGAATCAATAACTGGAAAATAATCTTTTAAGTTTTGTAAACCAAATTCAATATTTTTTTGGACAGTCATGTGTGGCCATAAAGCATAATTTTGGAATAAAAACCCAACATGTCTTTTGCTTGCAGGAATATTGATTCCTAATTCACTATCGAATACAGGAATACCATTAATTAAAATTTTTCCACTAGTAGGTGTTTCAAGCCCAGCAATCATACGTAATGTCGTAGTTTTACCACAGCCTGATGGGCCTAATAATGTAATAAACGAATAATCATCGATGTGAAGATTCAAATTATCAACAGCATAGAAATCTCCCCATCTTTTAGTAACATTAATTAAATCGATTGTAGGCATAAATTAACCTCCGATACCTTTATCTAAACTTGCACCAGTAACTTTATTAATAATCCAGTTAAATAATAAGATTACAACGACAAGAATTAAGTTTGCGCCATTTTCAAGAGCTGGAAGACCAGTTTCTTCAAGTTGGAACATTAATGTTGTAAGAATCATTCCAGTAGGAGCAATAAATACAAATAATGAAAGTTCTCTCATACAGCTAATAAATGGTAATAAGTAACCACTTAAGAAACTTGATTTTTGAATTGGGAAAACAATTCGAACCATACGTTTCCACCATGGAATATTTTGAATCATTGCCGCTTCTTCAATTTCGCCACTAAGTTGAAGCATAGCGTTTAAACTACTTCTACTAGCAAACGGAATATATTTTAATACACCGACAATTACACAAAGTAAGAATGGTGCAGCATATAACCATGAAATATTAAGTGAAACCATAAAGAATATAGCCGAAATTGAAATTGAAGGAAGTAAGTATGGCAAGAAAGCTAAAGCATTAACGCCTTGGGCAAGTTTTGATTTTCTCTTTTTAGAAACAGCATAACCAATAAGTAAACCAAAGGTACCTGCTAATAATGCACAGACAACCGATAATAATATTGATCCACCTAAAGCTTCCCAAATTTGTGGAGTATATAATATTCCACGATATCCATTTCTTAAAACTTCTTTCGATGTCCACCATCTTGTTGTAAATCCAATTGAATAATCACCACTATTAGGAAGCAATGATTCAAAGATAAATGACACCATTGGTCCAATACAGAAAAATAAAACGATGATACATAAAACGATTGAAACTATCCATTTACCAACTTTACCAAGATTATTTTTACTTACTTGACCTGATTTTCCACTAACAGTTGTATATTGCTTTCTACTACCTGTTGAAACTTGATTTAACATAAGGATGATAACACCAATCAAAATTAAGACAATTGAAATAATTGAACCCATTCCAGCTTGGGAAGAGAATTTTCCACCTTGTAACATAACTTGTAATTGTGTGGCTAAAACTTCAAAGTTAATTGGTTTTCCTAAAGTAACAGCAACAGGATATGAAGACATTGCACTTGAAAAAACAAGTAAAATAGTCGATAAAATCGCAGGTTTAACAATTGGTACTGTAATTCTTGTAAATATTTTCCAACGAGGAATATTTAAAATTGTAGCTGCTTCTTCAAGGTTAGCATCCATATTTCTTAAAATTCCACCGATTAAAATATAAGCAAATGGGGCATAGTGTAGTCCTAAAACTAATGAAATTGGAAAAGCTCCATAAACTAACCACTCAGGGGAAGCAAATCCTGTTAAAGCTTGAAGTTCGCCAGCGTATCCAGCCGTACAATTAGTTGAAATGAAAAAGTTTTTCCAAAATAAAGCTAGTGTCCATTGAGGCATTATATAAGGAAATATAAATACAGTAGAAACAAACTTTTTAAATGGCATATTTGTTCTAGTAACTAAATATGCAACAACTCCACCAAAAACAACTGCAAAAAAACATGCTAAAACGGATACTAATAAAGAATTGCCTAATGGTCGATAAAAATAACCAACACTTGTATCAGAGCCAAATAGTTCTTTAAAGTGATAAAATGTCCAAGAACCAACTGGTAAACCTGAAGCACCTGCTTCCATTAAATGAATTGTAAAAGCATCAATAAAAACATAAATCATAGGAATAAATGTAAGAATTAATAGCAATATTCCAAAGATTACTAATATTGTATTTGCAGGCACTCCAAAGTAGGTTAATCCTTTATTTACACTTTTCTTTAGTTGCAACTTGAAGGAGTCAAGATTCATTGTATTTTCCATTTTTAAGCTCCTTTATAAGAACGATAATAGTTAGGGCGTGTTGCCCTAACTATTACATAAATTCTAATTCTTTGATTATTTACTATTTATTAGCAATTACTCTTCTAATAAAGCTATCAACATTATTGTATTCTTTAACAATAAATGCTGGGTCTTCAATAACGACATTAGCTTTATCTTCCCACCAAGATGATGAAGGATCATTTAAACATGGGAAGACATTTTCACCATCATCATTTTGTGTCCATGTATAATCAGCACTTAATGTGCCGTGTCCGAATTTAGTTCTATTAACATTAATTGATGGCATTGATGGATAATCACCAATATCAACTGCCCAAGCACTATATCCTTCTTTAGTTGTTGATAAGAAATTAATAAAGGCACAAGATGTCCATGGGTGTGGTGTATATGGCATTATTTGTAAATAATGTTTATACATAAATCCACCAAATCCTTTAACTAAAGAGTCACCTTGAGTAGCACCATCACTTGCATCTTTTCCTAATGCTGCAATAGTAATATCTTTCTTTGTAATTTCAGCTGTTTCTTGGATAGAAGCAATCTTTGAATAAACTATCCATCCATAAGATCCTGGATCTTTAATAAAGGCGTCTCTAGCTTTTCCATCATCTTCATAGAAAATAGCGTTCTTTAAAAATCCTTCAATAAATGCATAAGCATATTTTTGTTCGCCGTATTGTTCATAAGGTGCTAAATTTAAATTTTTATTATCATTAGTTGGATCGTTAAAAGCTTTTTCTAAAACGTCACACCATTCATCTCCTGTAAGCATAATTAACCAGTCTCTATTTACATTTTCATTATTTGGAGACATTGTATGAATGGTTTTTCCAGCAACTGTAGCATCCCAAATATTATCAAATACTACACCTTCAGCTCCATCACCATTATTAACCATCCAAGTTTTCATATTATATTGTAAGCTAAATGGCTCGGCGTTTAATTCTTTATTAGTGTCACTAGCATCATTCCATTCTTTAGGAACATAGTTTAAGAAATAACCTGTGTTAATACCTAAGTTTTGTAATTGATAACCATCTTGGACTAAAGCTGCATCATAGCCATTAGTGATACCAGCTTCAATTTCGCCACATAATCTAAGATAAATTTCACCATCAACTGCAGTATCTTGAGTGATAGTCATATTAGCACAATCTGGATTATATTTTGTTAATTCAGCTTTAAAAGCATCAATAGCATTTTTAAATCTTGATGATGTACCAATAAATTTTAAAGTACCTCCACCGATTTCTTCAGCAGCTTTTTTCATTAATTCATCGCGAGTTAATGTTTCAGCTTGAGCAATAATTTCTTGGTTTGTAGCCTTGATTTCATCAGTCTTACCACCATTACAACTTGTCATAGTAAATGCACAAAGAACAGCAGCACTAATTGTGAATAAATTTCTAATTTTTCTCATGAATTATGTCCTCCATTTAGAAATTTCTTGTTACTTCTATTATATTTGTAAGCGCTTACATTTCAAGATAAATTTTTTACAATTTGCAAAAAATAAACTGTAAAACATCGATTTATTATACTCACTATCGATATGAATTCAATTTTATAAATTGTAAAGAATTTTTAAAAATAAATAATGAATTCTGCGCCTTTATTAAGCTCAGAATTAACTTTAATTTCTAAATCGTAGTAGTTGCAAATATATTTTACAATTGATAATCCAAGTCCTGTTCCACCGTTTTGTCTACTTCTAGCTTTATCAACACGATAAAATCTTTCAAAGATTCTTTGCTGATTTTCTTTTGATATTCCCATACCACTATCTTTAATAGAAACAAAGCGATTTTTATTATCAACTTTTATCCAAATAAAGCCTTTATTTACGTTATATCGGATACTATTTTCAATTAAATTTTTAAATAAATTGTAAAAGTCATCAGGATTCATCTTAACAATCATTTTTTGATAGTCTTTATAAACTTTAATTTCCTTTTCTTTTATTTGATCATCAAGCATTGCGACAATCTTTTCAATTTCTTCACTGACATCTATTTTTTCTATAGTTCTTAAATTATTATTCTCTAAAGAAGAAAGTTCTAACATTTCAATTATAAGTTTATTCATTCTTTCACCTTCTTTAATTGTCTTTTCGTTAGCGTTAGCAATTTCTTCTTTAGTAGATAAAAGTCCATCTTTAATTAATTCTTGAAACCCTAAAATTGAGGTTAAAGGAGATTTTAGTTCATGAGCGGCGTTAGCAAAAAAGTCTCTTTTCATCTTCTCAGAGTTATAGCTTTCAGTTATATCAACAATTAAAATTGATACAATTTTACTTTGTGAATCTGAATCAAGTAAGGAAGAAATAGAATTTATATTAAAACCATAAATACGGCCATTGATTTCTTTATTAAATATCATTTTTCTAGCAGTTGATTCAGCAATTTTGATATTTGTTAATACATCTTTTGGTAAATCTTCATCTAATAATTTATGAGTTGATTTATCAAAATTAAGAATTTCACGACTTTTTTGATTAGATATAATTATTTCATTATTCGAATTTAATACTAAAATACCTTGATCAATAGAGTCTAAAATAAAATTTAGTTTTCTTTCACTGAGAAAATTATTTTGTAATTCTAAATCTAATTTTCGACGTGTATCTCTTAAAATATTAGCTAAATTTTCTATATCGTTATCATATTCAACCATTGTATCAATTTTAGCAATGCTTCTTAATTTACGAACTTGATGTTTAAGATATTGAGTTTCATGTTTACTTTTTCGATAATCAATAAACCAAAAGGTAAAAAGAAATAGAAAACATAAAATTGGTATAACAATAGCAAATATTTTTAACATTAAATAGGTGTCGGTTATTGATATTACACACATTACATATAAATGAATAGTTGGATTATATTTTGTATAAGCAAATCCTTGATTAGCATATAAACTACTATCTTCAATAAATATAACTTTATTAGCGTGAATTGATGCTTCTTTTAAATCTATTAAAGAAAAATCTTTATTTAAAGTTGAAACATAAGTACTATTTTCTAAAGAAAATAACATTAATTCATAATTATCTAAATTTGAGTTAATAAGATCCACATAGTCATTAAAGTTATCTTCATTGATGTTTAAATAAATATTATCATTAAACTCGATTAAATTACTTTTTAAACGATTTTCTTCATTATAAAATGGAACTAATAAGCTTATTAAAGATAAAATAATTACAAATAAATCAATTAAAAATAAAATATATAATCTTTTAGACTTAAGCATTACTCTATTTTATAGCCGTTTCCATAAACGGAGATAATAAAGGTCTTATCATTATCTAAAATTTTTTCACGAATCGACTTAATATGCATATCAACAGTTCTAGAGCTAATATTTTTATCATCTTTTCCCCAAATTACTTTATATAATTCATCCCTAGAAACAATTTTCCCTCGATTATTAAATAAATATTTAATAATCTTATATTCATTATTAGTTAAATCTATTTTTTGATCATAACGATACAAGATTTCATTTTTTTGATCTAAAGTAAAAGGACTAATTTTTATAATGAATTTATTAGCTAAAAATTTACGATAATTAACATTAACCCTTGAAATTAATTCTTTAATATTAAATGGTTTAACCATATAATCATCAGCACCAATATTTAGCATACTAACTTTATCTTCAATTAAAGACTTAGCACTTAAAATGATAATAGGGATTTCACTTGAATATTTTCTAATCTCTTTTAATACTTCTTCGCCTTGAATACCAGGTAACATTAAATCAAGTAAAACTAAATTAGGTTTAGTTTTTTTAAATTCTTCTAAAAATGTTTCTCCAGAATCAAAAGTTTTAACTTTAAAAAGAGATTTAGTAAGAGCAATATTAATAATTGTTGCAATCCCTTCATCATCTTCAACCGAATAAATAAGATAATCGTTCATATTCTATCCCTTTATCAATCACTTAACATTATTGTATTGCATAAAAATCTTTTAAAAAAGAAAATAATTTTCTTCTAATAACCTAAAAATCGCTTTAATTTAAAAATAATCGATAAGAAAAAATTAATCAGTTTATTATCTGCATTTAATATAAATCATGAATAATAATATTAATATAAAGTTCTTAAAAGCATCTTTTTTTCTTTAAAAACCTTGCAAATCTTAATTATTTCGATAGATTTTGCTATAAAGCAAGAATTACAATTACTTCTAAAATTAAAAATGTTGGTACTTCTAAAACTTATTAGTGAGCTTTAAAACACAATCTTTTTTTGGTTTTCCTTATTTAAAATCAAATATACAAAAGGGAATAAATTATGAACTAAACGGGGTTCAGTTCACTTTGTATCAAAATGTTAGTTATAAGATGGCTCTAAACGTATATATCGATAAAACTTTATATGTCTACTAGAGAAACGCATACCCCTAAAGACATGAATTTTATCGATATTTTCCAAAATATTTATCTTCACCAGCTCTTCTTGCTTTTATTGCTTCTCTTTTATATTTGAACCTGCCCAAGAGATAGGCTTTGTGTTGGAATATAATCTGCGCTACCCATAGTCCTCGCTTACTATCAAAATGAACGCCTGTAACGCCTGAGGTGTTGTTTTTGTTGCGTTTCTATCCTTTTGAATAGCAGCCTTCATAGTTCCATCAACTAGTCCTCTATCTAGATTAGGAAGGTTAGCCCTATTCTCATCATTCTTGCAGCCGCACGAAACAGTCTCTCCTGTAGTAAGTTGGGCTGTTGAAACATAGCAGATATCTCCGCACTCACACTGACACTTCCAATAGTTCTTTCTATTTTTGGTATATGCAAGCTCAAGAACAGTCAACCTACCAAACTTCTGACTTGTAAGATCTCTCCACCTAAATCTTCTGCATCCACAGGATTTAACATTACCAGAATGTAGCTTATTGATATTAACTTCTATTTCCTTACCACATATATATTGACTAATATTTAATTCGTTTTAAGATATCTACTTGTATATGAAAAACTTACCAATTTTTAGACTATTTTATCAAAATAAAGAAACTATAAAATTAGCTCTGCCTGTATTTATAGAACTAATTTTAGGTATATCAATTGGCTATATAAATCAATTTATGTTTGCTGGAATTCCACAAGCAACAAATGCCATCGGTCAAGTAAATCAAGTTACAAATATTTTTATTGTTTCTTTTACAGTATTATCATCTTCTTCTTTAATTTTAATTACTCAACTTAAAGGTTCTAATAATAACGAAGGAATTAAAAAGATATATCCACTAACTTTATCAATTAACCTTATTTTAGGTTTATTAGTTTGTTTAGTTCTACTTTTAATTTCCTTTTTTATCTTTAATTTAATGGATGTAGAAACTAAAATAATTCCTCTTGCTAAATTATATTTATATATATCTGCACCATCTCTTATTTTTTATTCGCTAAATCAAGCATATTCTAGTTTTTTAAGAGCTAATAAAAAGATGGTTCAACCAACAATTATTTCTTTTGCAACAAATATATCTAATATAATAATTTCGGCAATTGTCATATGGGGAATACCAGACTTAAGTATTGAAGAAAAAATTATTGGTGTTGGTTATGCTACACTTATTTCAAGATTTATTTCTTTTTTAGCTGCGTACTTGTTTTTTAAAATTAGTATAAAAGAAAAAATATCTTTAAAAGAATTAAAACCATTCCCTTGGAATTATTTAAAAAAACAACTTAAAATCGGCTTACCAACAGCTGGAGAAACACTATCTTATAATTTATCTCAGTTTGTTCTAGCAATTATTGTAAATATGTCATGCAATGTCTTAGATCAAAACTTAAGAACTTATATCATGACCTTTACTTCTATAATATATTTATTTGCGAACGGAAGTGGTATTGCCATGCAAGTAATAGAAGGAAATTTGCTTGGACAAGATGATAAAGAAAAAGCTAGTAAATTAGTTTCTGATACTGGAAAAATGGCTAGAATTGTATCTTTTATTATGTCTATAATTGTTTTGGCAATAGCTTTCCCAGTGTTTTCTGCATTAATGCAACCAGCTGTAGATAGCCCAACTATTAATGTTAATAATGTCAATTCTATATATTGTGGGCTTACTGCTGTATATTGCTTACTAATAAATGTGGTTTTAGAGCAAGGAAGAGCTACAAACCTAGTTTATGTAAAAGGATTAGAAACTGCAGGAGATATTGCTTTTCCAGTAACAAGTTCAATTTTAACATCATGGATTTTAACAGTTGGTGTTTCAGCCCTCCTTTGCCTTGTGTTTAATTTAGGAATATACGGGGCTTTTATAGGGGCTTGCTTAGATGAATGTGTAAGAGGAATTAGTTTTTATATAAGATGGAAAAGAGGAACTTGGAAAAAGTTTAATTTATTAAGAGGTTTAAAAAAATAATTAAAAATATAAATGTCATTTTTTAAGTATAAAAAATTTAATTATGGTAACTTATACTTTCCTAATAGATATAATTTATACCACTCTTTCTTTGTTAATTTAATATTCATAGCAATCATTGCATCTTTTAAATGTGCAATACTTGAAACACCTACGACAGGTGTTATATTATAAGGCACTGTATAAATAAAAGATAAGGCAATACTAACTTTACTGACTTCATATTTATTAAATAATTCATCCAAATAATTATTTAATTCAACATATTTTGGACTATTTATAAAATACCTTCTGAAAGTGAAATTTTTAAAAAAGACCAAGCTTGTAATGAAATATTATTTAAATGACAATATATTAGAGCTTCTCCACTTTTATCATTTGCTAAATCATCATTAGTATTCATATTTAAAATATCATCAATTAATTGGGTACTAGTAATAGAAAACTCTAGCTGATTAATAACAAAATTAAATCCAGTCTTTTTGTTAAATAACTCAATATATGCTTTATTCATATTACATACACCAAATTGTTTAACTAAGTTATTCTCTTTTGAATAAGTTAAAGCACTCTTTAATTCTTCAAAATCACACAATATATCAGGTCTATGTAATAAAAAAACATCGATATAATCGATATTTAATCTTGATAAAGATTGTTCTACACACGAGACTATATGTTCAAAACTAAAATCATAAATCCATCACGAATTCCACATTTTGTTTGAATTATCAAATCTTTTCTTATTTCTAGATGTTGTTTAACACTTTCTTAAATAATATCTCGCATTCACAATTTTCATATATCTACTAAATCAACATATCTAACGCCCAAATTATAAGTATCTAAGACAAATTTTTTGGCTTCGACATAATTTAATTTATTTAAACCATTAATCCAAGAATAAATCTCTTTTTTCCATAATTATATTTCTCTCTATAAATATTTTATAACTAAACATAAATTAATTGAATTATATCTAATTTAGAATAATAAAATAAAATGTATATGTATTTAACTAATATATAAATCAAAAAATTTTTTTATTTTTTTA
>JADIMY010000073.1 GCA_017694345.1 Candidatus Onthovivens merdipullorum
GAAATGAGTGAAAAATTTTCAAATAAAGTTTGCGGTCGAATTTAAGCAAATTACGAAGTTTTACGAACTTTTTTAAACTTTATCAAAAAATGTAGCTAAATTTGCACATGGTGTAAAATATTTACTTTTACGATATATAAAAGAATTCGTTGTTATTAAATTAAATTTGGAAAGTTTTAACTTATTTTGATACTTATAAATATGGTTTAAAAAGCATTACAAAATTTTTCAATCAATAGACTAACCATTTAATTTACTATTTCGACTTAAAAAATTTACTTACTACTATATACTAAATCAACTTTATTTATGGTAAAATAACGCCGATGAAAATAGAAAAAAATGTTAATATAAAAGTTAAACTTGATGATACTAATTATATCGACCGTGACATATCTTGGATGTATTTTAATCATCGTATTTTAAAAGAAGCTAGTAAGAAAGATTTACCTTTATATGAGAGACTTAATTTTTTAGGAATATATTCAAATAACTTAGATGAATTTTATAAAGTTAGGGTTGCTTCTTTTAAACGAATTGCTAATAGTAATTTAAAAAGTTTAACAAAAGAAAGAAAAAATGCGAAGAAAAATTTAAAGATTATCTCTAAACTAACAAAAGATTACGGTGACGAATTTGAAAAATTAAAAGAAGAAGTTTTACTAGGCTTAAAAGAAAAAGGAGTTTACTTAATTAATGAAACTAATTTAAGTAAAAATCATGAAGAATTCATTAAAGATTACTTTATTCGAAAAGTTAGTGGCTATATTAATCCAATTATTTTGACTAAAAAAGCTAATTTAGATTCAGTTAATGATAGTCATATTTATTTAGCAATTAAATTAAGTAATGATCAAGGTAAAGTGGAATATGCAATTATTCCTTTACCTACATCTTTAGTTGGTAGGTTTGTCTATTTAGGTAAAGAAAATAACATTGATTATATAATGTATTTAGATGATGTTGTTAGATATAACTTACCTTTCATATTTAATGGTTTAGGATTTACTAAATTTGAAGCTTATGCTTTTAAATTTACAAAAGATGCTGAAATGGAAGTAGAAAGCGATCCTGAAGAAGGCTTACTTAAATCAATTAGTGAAGCCGTTAAAGAAAGAAAAAAAGGAAATCCTGTAAGAGTTGTTTTTGGAGAAAATATTCCTAAAGATTTAAAAGATACTTTAATGAAAAGACTCGATATTGATGAAGAAGATATGATAACAATTGGTGGTAAATACCACAATAATCGTGACTTAATGTCTTTTCCTAAAGTAAAAAACGATCAAAGTTTATATAATGAAAAGTGGAATCAAACCGAAGTTAAAGAACTCGCTTTAAATCTATCTTTATTTTCAAATATTTATAGTAAAGATATGCTTATACATGTTCCTTATGAATCTTTTGATGTCTTTATTAGATTACTTCAAGAAGCCGCTATATCTAATGATGTTAGCGAAATAAAAATGACTATTTATCGAGCTGCCAAAAATTCTCAAGTTGTTAGAGCTTTAAGTAGCGCTAGTCAAAATGGTAAAAAAGTTACGGCTGTAGTTGAACTTATGGCTCGATTTGATGAATCTAGTAATATTTTAATCTCTCAAAAGTTAAAAGATGAAGGCTGTGAAGTTTTAACCGGAGAAGATGGGTTTAAAATTCATGGTAAGATTGTTTATATTAAAACCAAAAGCGGTAAAGATATAGCCGTTATCTCTACCGGTAACTTCCATGAAGGTAATGCTAGACTTTATACAGATTGTTTGCTTTTTACCGCTAATAAAAAGATTGTAAAAGAAGTTGCTGATTTATTTAATTACATCACTCAACCTTTTAGAAGAGTTAATTTTAAAAATTTACTGGTCTCTCCACTTCATATGGATAGTGTTTTTAAAAAGTTAATTAAACAAGAGATTAAAAATCATTTAAATGGTTTACCAAGTGGAATAAAAATTAAAATTAATCATATAACTGATACTGAAATGGTTAAGCATTTATATTTAGCGAGCAAATTAGGAGTAAAGATTAAACTTTTAGTTAGAGGAAATTGTTCTTTAGTTAGTAATATTGAAGGATTATCTGAAAATATTGAAATTCATTCGATTATTGATAGATATTTAGAACATTCTCGTATATTTATTTTTGAAAACGCCGGGAATCCTTTATATTTTATGGGTTCAGCAGATTGGATGCCTAGAAACTTATATAATCGTATTGAAGTTGTAACTCCTATTTATGATGAAGAATGTAAAAAAGAATTAGGCATTATCTTTGATTATGGTTTTAAAGATAATGATAAAGCTAGTTTTGTAGATATCAATGGAAATTATATTAAAGTTAAAAAAATAGATAATGAAGCTACTTTTAGAAGTCAAGAAGAGTTATATAAGTACTATAAAGAAATAAATTATATAATATAGAATATTTGGGGTTTATAAATGAAAAACGGATATTATGGAAGTATTGATGTAGGAACTAATGCTGCTAGAATGGTTATTAAAAATGTTTCAATGACTATTAAAGGTGATTTAGATAGCTTTAGAGTACAAGAAGTTAGAGTTCCTCTTAGATTAGGAGTTGATGTCTTTAACTATGGCTATCTAAAAGAAAAGAAAATTAAGCAACTTGTCGATACTATTTATTGTTTTAAAACCTTAATGAATATCTATGATGTAATTGATTATAAAGCAATTGCTACTAGTGCAATGCGAGAAGCAAGTAATGGAAAAGAAGTAATTGAAAAGATTAAAAATGATACAGGTGTTAATTTAGAAATTATTTCAGGAGAAAAAGAAGCTTCAACAATTTCAAAAATTGCTAAAGATTTAAAAATCAATAAAACTTGTTGTTTTATTGATGTTGGTGGAGGTTCCACTGAGATAAATTTATTTTATAAAGATAAAATTATCGAATCAAATTCCTTTCCTTTAGGAACTTTAAGAATCTTAGCTAAAGCTGATAAAGAAGAAAGTCGGGATAATTTTAGGAAAAAATTAAAGTCTTATCATAAAGAATATGGAGATATAGATATTGTTGGTACTGGTGGAAATATTAATCGATATTGGAAAATGTCTCCACATTACGAAAGAAAAGGGCAGCATATTTTATTTGTCGAAGATTTAGTTAAAGAATATAAGGAACTAAAAGATATGTCTCTAAGCCAAAGAATGGATGAATTTAAATTGAAACCAGATAGAGCAGATGTCATTGTTCCTGCAGGGCAAATTTTTGTGGAAGCGGCAGAGATTCTTGATTCAAAATTAATCTATGTGCCATTAATTGGTTTAGGTGATGGATTAATTGACACATTAGTTCAAGAAAATATGAATATTATTTAAATAGTACAAAATTAGTATATTTTTAGTAGTAAATTAGTTAAAATTAGGAGGACTTATGGAAGATATTTTATTGAAACTTAAAGAAATTATAGTAGAAAGTTTAAAGAAAATTTTTGATATAAACATTAAAAACGATGAAGTAATCATCGAAATTCCTAAAGAAAAAATACATGGAGATTACTCTACTAATATCGCTATGAGACTTGCTAAAACATTACATGATTCTCCTAAAAATATAGCTACTAAATTAGTAAGTGAATTAAATAATAGTGATTATTTTGATAAAGTTGAAATTGCTGGTCCAGGATTTATTAACTTTTTTTATAAAAAAGTAAGTTTAACAAGTGTTTTAAAAGAAATATTAATTAATAAAGAAAACTTTGGAAAACAAGATATCGGTCATAAAGAAAAAATTATGGTCGAATATGTTAGTGCTAATCCAACTGGAGATTTACATTTAGGACATGCTAGAGGTGCAGCTTTTGGAGATGCTTTAACTAGATTATTAAAATTTACTAATTATGATGTTTTAAGAGAATATTATGTAAATGATGCTGGTAATCAAATTAATGTTTTAGCTAAATCTTTATTTTTAAGATATAAAGAAGCTCTTGGAAATGAAATTAATGAAGATGAAATAGGTTATCAGGGAAAAGATGTTAAAAAACTAGCAAAAGATATCGTCAGAAAAGAAAAAGATAAATATTTAAAAATAAGTGAAGATGAAGCTTTAAATTATTTTAAAGATATTGGAACTGAACTTGAATTAAATAAAATTAAAAAAGATTTAGATTTATTTAGGGTAGGTTTTGATAATTATACAAGTGAAAGAAGTTTATATAGTTCTAATAAAGTAGCTAATACATTAAATAAATTAAAAGAAAGTGGTTTTACATATGAAACTGATGGTGCTTTATGGCTTAAAACTACTGAATTTGGTGATGATAAAGACCGTGTTTTAATTAAAAAAGATGGTAGTTATACTTATTTACTTCCTGATTTAGCTTATCATAAAGATAAATTTGATCGTGGATACAATAATTTAATTAATTTATTTGGAGCAGATCACCACGGTTATATCATTAGATTAAAAGCTGGTTTAAAGATTTTAGGTTATAATCCTAATAATTTAAATATATTAATCATTCAAATGGTCAGATTAATCGATAATGGCGTAGAAGTAAAAATGTCGAAAAGAACTGGAAATGCTGTAACAATTCGTGAACTATGCGAAGATGTTGGAGTAGATGCCGCTAGATATTTCTTTTTAAGTCGACCACTTGATTCCCAATTTGATTTTGATTTAGGAATTGCTAGAAAGCATAGTAATGAAAATCCAATTTTCTATATACAATATGCTGGAGCAAGAATGTATAGTGTTTTAGAAAAAGCTAAAGATTATAAAATAGATATTAAAGATACTTATAGTTTATTAACTAACGAAAAAGAAATTGAATTAATTAAAGTTTTACAAGAATTTAAAAAGGTTATTAAAGAAGCAAGTTTAACTAAAGAGGTTAATCGTTTAACATCTTACGCTTATAAGTTAGCAAGTACATTTCATAGTCTATATAACGATGAAAAATTTATTAACGAAGATAATGAATTGACTTTAGAAAGATTATCCTTAGTTTTAGCAAGCTTAGAAGTACTTAAAAATACATTAAATTTACTAGGAATTGAAGTTAAAAAAGTGATGTAAAATTGGTTAGAAATTGACTGATTTTTTCACAAAATTTTAAAATTTAATAAATAGCATATTTAGTCGATATAATCGAATAAATTTAAATATTTTTATTTTCAAAAATTAACTAAAAATTAACTAAAAAAAATTTTTTATTGTAATAGCGAAATTTTTAATTATAATTTTAGCGTTCAAAAAACATTTTGTTTTTCATTTTTGGAGGGTTTGGTAATGGAAGATAAGAACTACATTATTGACTTAAAAAATGTTAGCAAAATCTTTGATGGGGTTACTGTTGTTGATAACTTTAATCTCTACGTGAAGAAAGGCGAATTTATTACATTTTTAGGTCCTAGTGGTTGTGGTAAATCTACAACCTTACGTATGATTGCAGGATTTGAATTTCCAAGTAAAGGCGAAATTCTTTTAAAAGGTAAGGATATTACGAATGCACCACCGAACAAAAGACCTATTAATATGGTTTTTCAACGCTATGCATTATTTCCACATTTAGATGTTTATGATAATATCGCATTTGGTTTACGCCTTAAAAAGATTCCTATCGAACTTTTAGATGAAGAAGGTAAACCAGTTTTAAAAGTAAATAAAGAAAAAGTTAAACAACTTAAAGCTGATATTAGGCATACTAAATGGAATAAAGCTTTAACTCAAGAAGAAAAAGAAACAAAAATAAATGAATTAAATTCTAAATTAGAAGAAGTTTTAGCTAATCCTGAGCCTGCTTATAAATATAGAAAACTATCTAATCAAGAAATTGATAAAAAAGTCGCTAGAGCTTTAAAAATTGTTGATTTAGAAGCTCTTGAAGATCGTGATATTTCGACCTTGAGTGGTGGTCAACAACAAAGAGTTGCCATCGCTAGAGCTATTGTTAATGAACCAGAAATTTTACTTTTAGATGAACCTTTAGGTGCTCTTGATTTAAAGATGAGAAAAGATATGCAACTTGAACTTAAAGAGATGCATGAAAAACTTGGTATTACATTTATTTATGTTACACACGACCAAGAAGAAGCTTTAACGATGAGTGATACAATTGTTGTCATGAAAGATGGGGTAATTCAGCAAATTGGAACACCTAAATCGATATATGACGAACCAAAAAATGCTTTTGTTGCTGATTTTATTGGCGAAAGTAATATTTTTAATGCGACGATGATTGATAAGCTAAAAGTAAGATTTTTAAATACTAATTTTGATTGTTTAGATGATTATCCAATAAACGAAAAGGTTGATGTTGTTGTTAGACCTGAAGATGTAATTATTACTGAACCAAATAAAGGTCAATTAAATGGAATTATTCAAAATAGAATTTTTAAGGGTGTTAATTATGAATATACGATTATCATTAATAAAAATGAATTAATGATTAAAGATACTCATGAATATGCACTTAATAAAGAAGTAGGTTTAATTATTGATAAAGATGCTATTCACATTATGAAAAAAGATTTTGTCACTAATATTTATACTGATGCCTATATTTCTAAAAATAATAAAGTTATGATTGATGAATCTCCTTTTGAATGTGACTTAACTCAACTTTTAGCTGGATCTAGTATCGATGAAGACGGTTATTTAGTTAGTAAAGATAAAAAGAAAAAATATGATTTAGCTGATGCTGATGTCGTTGCTGAAATTGATATTAATGATGTTGAAATCGTCGATGATATTAATGCTGATGAAGTAGAAGCAGTTGGAGAAATTGTCGATTTAGTTTATAAAGGAGATCACTATCAATTAATTGTAAGAACTGATAGTGAAGAAGATTTTGTTTGTGTGACTCCTTATACTTACAATTTAAATGATAAAGTTGGAATCAAAGTAAATAAAGATAAGATTCGTTTAAGACTTAAAAAGGATATTAACGAATATGAAGCTTAGATTTCAAAGGAAGGAACTTTGCATTCCTTATTTTGTATTTTTAATTCTTTTTGTCATTATTCCAATTTTTCTTATTATTTACTACGCTTTTACTGATACCAATGGTAATTTTACTTTTGATGCTTTAGTTAATTTCTTTAGTTCGACTAATAAATTAAACGTTTTACTTGTATCTTTACTTTTTGGTTTAGTTAACACCATTTTATGTTTAGTTATAGGTTATCCTATCGCTTATTTATTATCGAATAAAAAATATAACTCTAATTACATTATTGTAATGCTATTTGTTATGCCAATGTGGATTAACTTTGTTTTAAGAACAGGGGCAACTAGAGATGTATTAAGTTGGATTGGAATAAGTGGAGGAGAACATCCTTATATTACGACAATGATTGGTATGGTTTATAACTATTTACCTTTTGTTATTTTACCTTTATATAGCACAATGCTTAAACTTGATAAAAGTCAAATTGAAGCTGCAATTGATTTAGGATGTAATAGAGTTCAAGTTTTCACTAAATCGATTTTTCCTCAATCAATCCCAGGTGTAATTAGTGCGGCAATGATGGTTTTTATGCCAACGATGAGTAGCTATGTTATTCCTGATGTTTTAGCAGAAGGTAAAATTGTCTTATTTGGTAATTCAATTTACTTAAGTTATAGCAATTACCAATGGGGAGATGGAAGCTTTATGGCTTTAATTATGTTATTTATTGTAGTTATCTGTATGTTAGCTACTCGTAATTTTGGTGATAAAGACGAAGGGAAGGCTTCAACATGGTAAAGAAAATATTTGCATATTCATATATTTATTTAATTCTTTTATTAATGTATGTTCCAATTTTAGTTTTAATTGCTTTTAGTTTTACTAATTCAACATATATTGGTGAATGGAATGGTTTTAGTTTTCAACTTTATATTAATCTTTTTCAAGATAAAGAAATCTTAATTGCTTTAGGTAATACTTTAATTATTGCTTTTATAAGTAGTTTAGTTTCAACATTAATAGGTACTTTAGGAGCAATTGGTGCTTATTATAGTAAAAAAAGAACAAGAACTTTGATTGAAAACATCAATCAAATTCCAGTTGTTAATAGTGAAATAGTTATCGCTTTAAGTTTAACAGTTATGTTTGTCTTTTTAGGTAATTTTATCTTTAAAGAAAATATCTTTTCTTTTTGGACTTTACTTATTGGACATGTCGTTTTAAGTGTTCCTTTTGTTTATTTAAATGTTAAACCTAAACTTACTCAAATGGATCCTAGTTTATATGAAGCTGCGCTTGATTTAGGATGTGCTCCTAGCCAAGCTCTTAGAAAAATTTTAATTCCACAAATTACTCCTGGGATTGTAAGTGGGTTTTTAATCTCTATTACATTATCTTTAGATGATTTTATTGTTACTGCATTTACTAGAGGTCCTGGTTTACTTAGTGGAGAAGGAAATATTGAAACCTTATCAACATTAATCCAAGCTAAAATTAAAAAAGGACCAATTCCTGTCAATATGAGACCATTAACGACAATTATTTTCTTAGTTGTTTTAGTAGCAGCAATTTTAGTAACAGTAGTTAAAAATCAATCTAAAAAGAAAGTTAAAGTTAGAAAAGGGAGGGCAGCATAATGAATAAAATTAAAAATAGAAGTATTATTTCGACTATTTCATTATTACTTACACTTCCTTTTTGCTTAGTTAGCTGTAATGAAAGTGGTAGTGAAGTAAATAGTGATGAAACTATATATTTACATGTTTTAAATAGTGAAGATTATATTGATGAAAATGTTTTAACTATTTTTGAAGAACAAAACCCTGGTGTCAAAGTTATTTATGAAACTTTTGATACTAATGAAAATATGTATAATGAATTAAAAACAGGAAAAGCTAATTATGATCTTATTAACTGTAGTGAATATATGGTCCAAAGACTTGCTGGTGAAAGTTTAATTCAAAAAGTTAAAGGACTTGAAACTTATTTAGAAAATGTTTCACCGTATTTAGTTAATAAAGATTATTTAAATAGTGATGTTATTAATAATAGTTATAAAACAGGAACTAACGAAAACACAACATATACTCCTGGAAAAATTGATACCATTAATGTGACTGATGCTAAAACTGGGGATTATTTAGGTAGACTTAGCGAATATGCTATTGGTTATATGTGGGGAACTTTAGGAATTGTTTATAATCCTACTTACTCAACTTTCGTTGATAGAGGTATGAGTAAAGAAAGAATAAGCGAAGAATTAAATAGTGATAATGGCTGGTCTAAGTTTCGGGATAAAGATTATAAAGGTGTGATGTCTATTAAAGATAGTATGAGAGATACTTACGCTTTAGGGATATTAGAAGTTTATAAAGAAGATTTTCTAAAAAAAGAAGAATTATCCCAAGAAGAAAGAAATGAAATTTTTAATAGTCACGATCCTGATACCATTGAAAAGGTAAAAAATAAACTTATTGAACTTAAAGATAATATTTTTGGTTTTGAAGTTGATAGTGGTAAAAACGATATTGTTACTGGAAAAATCGGAATGAATCTAGCTTGGAGTGGTGATGCAACTTTTTCTATTTTGCAAGGTGAATATTATCCAGGTGATGATGAATCTTATGAAGAACAAAAACCTGATGGTGAAAGAACAGAACTATATTATGCCTTACCTTCAATTGGTGCTAATATTTGGTTTGATGCGTGGTGTATGCCTTTAACAGTTGATCCAAATAGTAGAAATTATGAATATGCTTGTAAATTTTTGAATTTTCTAAGCGAAACTAATACACAAACTGATGATTACGATGAAGAAATCGGTGGTATTGTTGAAGCTAATATGTCTTATACAGGTTATACAAGCTTTATATCAGGTGCCAATAATGAAATATTTGATTATGTTGTAGAAAATTATGATGTAGGTGGAGGAAGTAATACTTTAGATTTAAGTTATTTCTATCATAATAATCCTAGTTGCGTTATTGAAGATATAGATCCTAGTAGTTTTGAAGGAAGAACTTTAAAAGCAATGTATCCAGAAGAGTCTCAAATAGATAGTTTATATGTTATGCAAGATTTTGGAGAGGATAATGATAAAATAGTTCAAATGTGGGAAGATGTTAAAGTTAATCCTTTACCAGTATTTGTTGTTGTTCTTTTAGTTGTTATTTTAGTTGGCATTCTTGGATATTTAGGAACATATAAACTAGTTCATAAATATAAAATCAAGAAGAGAAAAGAACTAAGAGCAAAATTAATGAATTAGTAGTTATTTAGTATATTTTTAGTATATTATCAGTGTATTTATAATTTTTGAAATTCTATAAAATAATTCATAAATAAACTTGCCAACTTACTTATAAATAAAGAGTAAAATTTAAAAAAATATGATATAATCATTACTTTTGAATTTTTGCACAATAAATTATTTTTCTTTTTGTGAAATAGACAAGAAATAAATTATGCTAAACTAAAAAGACACTATGACTTATGGTTAATTACGGTAAAGTAAGTGAAGAATTAGAATTTAAAAAATCAACATCTGAAATTAAAGCAGCTTTTAAAATATTAAATAAATTTGTAGATTATGGAATATTAAACTTTAAAGAAAAAAAGTAAAACAAAATATTTAGTATTAATAATGA
>JADIMY010000007.1 GCA_017694345.1 Candidatus Onthovivens merdipullorum
TACAATAACAAAAGGATTAAAAGCAAAACAAAATGGATGCCTCCATCTAAATTTAGGGAAGCATCCATGTTAGTCTTATGATATAATCCAGTTAACAAACATTTAATGTCTAGGAAACTGGGTACCCATCATAATGGAAGAGTCTATAAATTTTAAACTTCGGAATCTAATTATCGATTTAAACTTAACTCGTTAAGTACGAGATTAACTTCACTAAATAAATCGTAATCAATCATTTCACCATTAGCGATTTGTTTAGACATTGGTCTTTCGTAGGTATTAGTAATATATTCAATTAAATCGCCGATATTTTCTCTTACAAGTTTTAAATTTTTATTAAATGGTAAAACATAACTTGAGATGAACCTTTTAGTTTTTAAACTAAGATTCATATTAAAGATCCTCTTTGGTCATATGTTTTACACGATCTCTTTCTTCAGCTCTTTTACCGTTATTAAAACGATCAAGTGTTCCAACTAAATAACCGGTTATTCTTCTAATTCTTTCAAATGGAACAACATTGAAGTGATAAGTTAAATCAGCATAATCTCCATCAAGTTTTACATCTAAAGAATCGAGTTCTTTTCCATCACTATGTTTTAAAGCGTAATCCCAATATTCACTTTTTTCTTGGTCAGTTAAACTACCGTTAAAAACGTTAACATTCATTTTATAATCCTCCTCGTGATTGCTTCTAATATTAATATAAGTCAACAAAATAATTTAACCAAAATAAGAAATATTAAAGTTTTGCAGGGTTTTAGTAGTTATTTAGTAGAAAAACTTATTTATCTAAATCTAAATCTTTTAAGATATCAAAAGGATTATTAGAATTATCTTTTTCTTTTATTAAATCTTCTTCTTTAATAACTCTATAATCTTCATTATTTATGCTTTCTTCATTAGGAGCATATAGCTTAATAGGCAAGTTAGTAATTATAAAAGAATAGATCAAATTATCGATATCTAAAGAGTTAGAAGTAAACATTGTTTCTTCACTTTCTAAGTCTTTATTAGTAGTAACAAATAATTCTTCATTTATATTTAAATCCTTATTAAATTCTTTTAAAGACAAAGAACTCAATAAAGTTAAATTAGTTTCGATACTAAATTTTAATAGATAAATATCTTTAACTGGTTCAATTGTAATCGTTCCACTAATCTTATTAAACTTAGAAACTGTCGAATTTTTATATGTTTCATTTAAGTTATCGAGATCGATTTCGATATCGATTACTTTATTTTTCGTATAATTTAATAAATTGATTTCCATATTAGCTTCTCACTTTTAATTTTAGTTTATTGACGATTAGATCTTTTATTTTTTCATCAAGCAATGTTATTTCTTCATTAGTAAAACTTTTATCAAATTTCTCTAAAGTAACACTAAGAGCAATAGAAGTTTCACTAGTTTCTTTATCTTTATAGATATCGAATAATTTAATATCTTTAATTAACGAAGAACATTTTTTAATTTCTTTGATAATTTTTGAATATTCATCATTATCACTAACATAAAAAGCGTAATCTCTACTTACACTAGGGAATTTTGAGAAATCTTTAAATTTATTATTTGCACTTCTAGTGTTAATAATTTTAGTTAAATTTAATTCTCCTACGATAACTTCATCTTTTTTAATTCCAAAAACCTGTTTTAGATTAGGGTGAAGTTCACCAAACACTCCAACTACTTTATTATCTAAATAAACTAAAGCACTACGGTAAGGATGAAATTCAGTAGTTTTAAATCTTTCTAGTTTTACTCTTGATTCACTTATATTTAATAAATTAAATATTTCATAAATATACCCTTTTAAATCGAAGAAACTTTGTTTATGAGCATTAAATAACTCTTGTCCTTCTTTTAGATTAACTAAAGCAAGAGAAAGATGTTCTTCATTAACTTTTTTAGTTTCAATATTACTAACTTCAAATAAAGAAAAATTCTTATTTTGATGATTTAAATTATATTCAACACATCTAAGTAAACTACTAAGTAAATTAGTTCTAACAATTTTATGGTCTTCAGTTAAAGGATTCATTAAAATATAAGGTTCATCATCATTTAAAATATGAAAATATTTATAATCTTTTTCATTAATTAAAGTATAAGTTAAGATTTCATATAATCCATTATTTAATAAATATTCTTTAATCTTATTAACTTTTTCTTCTTCAAGATATCTACCACCTAAAGTAGTCTCCATTAAAGGTAAAGAGTCTTTAACGATATCAAAACCTAAATATCGTACGATTTCTTCACTTAAGTCAGCTTTTCCTTCAATATCTATTCGATAGCTTGGAACTTCTACTTCAAATTCGTCATCATTTTCACTAATAATATTAAATTTTAGAGCCTTTAAAGTGTCTAAAATTTCTTTTTTAGATAAAAAACTTGCTAAACGATTATTGATATAAGAAACACTTGCTTTTATAACTTTTAATGAGTGATCTACTTTATCATATGTATTAGTTTTAGAAATTTCTTTAGTCTCAGCAAGTTCACTAACTAAGTTGGAAGCGATTAATAAAGTTAAATCTCCAATATTAGGATCAATTCCTTTAACATAACGCATACTTGAATCGCTGCTTAAACCGAGTCTACTTGAAGTTTTTCTAATTCGAGGTCCATAAAATGAAGCGACTTCTAAACATATATTTTTAGAAGATTCAGTAACAGCAACTTTTTCTAGACCCATTACTCCAGCAATACAAACTGGTTCATTATTACTTGTAACTACTAAATCACCTTTTTCAATGTGATAAATTTTTTCATCAAGTGCTTTAACATCGCACTCTAAATCATCTTTAACAATTAATTCATGTTTAGGTAATTTATCTAAATCATACATATGAACAGGTTGACCTGTTAAAAGCATTACATAGTTCCCGATATCAACAATATTATTAATACTCCTAATTCCTTCACTTCTAAGTACTTCTTTAAGCCATTTAGGTGATTCTTTAATATGAACATCTTTAAATTCACGACATCTAAAAGCCTTAGAATTATTTGAATCACTACTTACTTTCATCGTACTAGTAAAAGTCGAATTGTCTTTAAAAGTTGGTAAATTTAATTCTTTTTTAAATAAAGCACTAATTTCTTTACTAACATTAAATAAACTTAAGCAATCACTACGATTAGCGAGTAATTTTAAGTCTAAAATTGTATCATCTAATCCTAAATATTTTAATACTTCAGTATCGCCAACTTTAGCATCATCACCAAGTTCTTCAATACCTTCAATTTGTTCTTTTTTTAGATATTTTTCATCAACTCCAAGTTCTTTAAGTGAGCAAAGCATTCCTTCACTTTTTTCTTTACAAATAGTTGATTCAATGATATGAACTGTATTATTTAAAATAGCTCCAACTTTAGCGACAATTACTTTTAAACCAACTCTAACATTAGGTGCTCCACAAACTATCGATAAAATATCATCACCAATATTAATTTTACATATATGTAAGTGGTCGCTTTCTTTTATTTTTTCACATTCGATAACTTCGCCAATCACTAAATTTGTAGCATTAGCTAAAGTTTTAATCTCTTCAACTTCGATTCCGGCTTCGGTTAATCTTTTAGCGATTTGTTCTGGAGTTAAATCACTTATATCGACATATTTACTTATTTCTTTTAATGATACTAGCATAATTAATCCTCTACTTTTTTATTAAATTCGTCGATAAAACGAATATCATTTTGATAAAATCTACGAATATCATCGATTCCATATCTAAGCATAGCAACTCTTTCAATTCCTATTCCAAAAGCAAAGCCACTATAAACTTCAGGATTATATCCATTCATTTTTAATACATTAGGATGAACCATACCTGCACCTAAAATTTCAATCCATCCTGAATTTTTACAAATATTACAGCCTTTGCCATGACAATTAAAACAGCTTACATCAACTTCAACACTTGGTTCAGTAAATGGAAAATAACTACTTCTAAATCTGATTTTACTATCTTTAGAGAACATTTTTTTTGCAAATAACTCTAAAGTAGCTTTTAAGTTACCTAAATTAATATTTTTATCGATAACAAGTCCTTCAACTTGTGCGAATTGGTGAGAATGAGTCATATCGTCATCATCACGACGATATGTTTTACCAGGACAAATAATCTTAATAGGTTTACCACCTTCTTTTTGCATAACATGAGCTTGAACTGCACTTGTATGACTTCTTAAAAGTGTCTCGTTATCAATATATAAAGTATCTTGCATATCTCTAGCAGGATGATCTTTAGGAATATTTAAAAGTTCAAAGACAAAGTGATCCTTATCGACTTCTGGTCCTTTTTCTACTTTATATCCCATACCAATAAATATTTCTTCAATTTCATCTATGATTTTATAAAAAGGATTTTCTTTACCTACATGATGACTTATTGGTGGTAAAGAAATATCAATTTTTTCTTCTTTAAAGCGTTTTTCTTGTTCTATTTCATTTACTTTAATTTGTTTTTCACTTATAAGTTTTTCAACACTTGTTTTGAGCTCATTAACTTCTTTACCATAAGTTTTCTTTTCTTCAACTGTTAGTTCTTTCATTTTACTCATTAAACTAGAAACGATACCTTTTTTTGAGAGATATTCATTTCTAATTTCTACTAATTCATTTAACGAATTAACATTATTTAATTTAGATTCTAACTCAGTTAAGATTTCTTTAAATTTTTCCATTTTGTTACCCCATAAAATAAAAAAGAATTAGTTTAGGAACGATTTTTAACCGTGGTACCATCCTAATTCTTATCTTTTTAAATAAGCACTTAATTATTATCTATTCGTCGATAAACGGTATCTTCAATAAGGGTGAATTCACCAAGTGTCTAATGAAGTATTTTCACTTTATTACTTCTCCCTAATAATAGACTTAAACTTAATTACTACTTCCTTGATACGCCTATTATTATAGTAAATGGCGATCTTTTTTTCTAGATTTAAGTAATATTAACTAGAACTAAAAAATGAAAATAAGCAAACTATAACTTTAAAATTTAATAAAAGTCTACTATAACAGTACCAAAAATATACTAAATAATTACTAAAACAAAAAAAGCCCAGCGACTTGCTATTCTTGCCCATCGGACTACCTTCGCCGCTACAGTGCTTAACTTCTCTGTTCGGGATGGATAGAGGTGTGTCCACTGCGCCATAATCACCAGACTTTTCATTAAGAGAATTGTATCACGCTTATTCTCTGAAAACTAGATATTTGAGTGTTCTTTCTTTAGACCTAACAATTTTTTAGTGATTTCTTAAAATCTTGAAATTAAGTCCTCGTGCTATTAGTAATGGTCGACTAAATGCCTTACAACACTTACATCTCCATCCTATCAACCTCGTAACATTCGAGGGCACTTACTTCTTCCGAATGGGAAGTCTCATCTTACGGTAGGCTTCACGCTTAGATGCTTTCAGCGTTTATCCTTTCCATGGGCAGCTACTCAGCCATGCTTCTGGCGAAACAACTGATATACCGTTGCCATGTTCATCCCGGTCCTCTCGTACTAAGGACAAGTCCGTTCAAATTTCCTACGCCCACGACAGATAGGGACCAAACTGCCTCACGACGTTTTGAACCCAGCTCGCGTACCACTTTAATTGGCGAACAGCCAAACCCTTGGAAGGTACTTCCCCTCCAGGATG
>JADIMY010000074.1 GCA_017694345.1 Candidatus Onthovivens merdipullorum
AAATTCTGGGAAGTAGTAAAAACTATCGTCAAATATAACGAAGAGAAAAAAATAACAGCTTATAATACTGTTTATCAAACTATGATTGTAAAATATTTAGAGAGAATTGCTGATCACCTCGTTAATATAAACGAATGGATTGTTTATATTAAAAATGGGTATTATAAATCTAAAGTTATAGTATAATTATTTTATGAAAAGATTAATTTATTCAGTAGAAGACGATAAAGATATATCTTATATAATTAAGATGGCTTTAGAAAACGCTGGTTATGAAGTTAAAATTTTTGATAATGGAGAAGACTTTTTAAAAGAATTTAAAGAAGTTAAGCCAGATCTTATTTTACTCGATATGATGCTTCCTAAAATCCAAGGACAAGATATCTTAAAAATAATTAGAGCTGATGAATCTAATAATGATATTGATATCATTATTATTAGTGCTAATAAATTAGTTAGTGATAAAGTAGATGGATTAAATTTAGGAGCAGATGACTATATCGCTAAACCTTTTGATATATTAGAGTTAGTAAGTAGAGTAAATGCTCGTTTTAGAAAAGCTAAAAGTAATGTCTATAAGTTTAGAGGCGTTGAAATTAATGAAAATAAAAGAAGTGTTACTAGAAATAATGAACCAATTAAATTAACTAATAGTGAATTTGATATTTTATTACAACTTGCTAAAGCTAATGGGAAAATTGTTAGTAGAGAAGCTTTAATGAGTTCTTTATGGGGACAAAATGAAGCTTATGAAAGTCGAACTATCGATATGCATATTGGAGCTATTAGAAAAAAACTTAACGATAAAGAAATAATTTTGACAATCCATGGACACGGATATCGTATAAATGAATAAAAAGAAATTAATCTTACAAGACATTATATTTTTTCTTATTACTTTTTTAGTATTCATTTTATCAATTACTTTAGTTACTAATTATAGTAAAAAAGATAATGAAAATAACTTAGAAAACTATTCTAGTATTGTTATTAATTTATATGAAAACGAAGATTATAGTGAAGTTTTAGAGGGTTTTAATGAAAAATACGAAGAAATTAGAGTTACAATTTTATCTAATAAAGACGGAAGTGTAATTTATGATAATGATCCTAACTACAATAAAGAAGAAGATCGTCTTAATGAATTTAATACTCATTTAGATAAAGGAGTATATGAAAAATATTCTTTAACTTTAAATGAAGATATGTATTATTTAGTTAGAAAAGATGATGATAGTTCTAATTACATTCGAGTTGGAATTAGAAAAGCTAGTGTCTTAACTTTAACTTATAATATCGCAATCTATGGAACTATTATCTTTATAGTAATTAACTTAGCTTATTTTTTATTTAGTTATTACTTCTTTAAAAGAAGCATTTCTTCTTTAAAAGAAGAAATCGTTAATCTAGAAACTATTGTTAATCCTAATCACACGATTAAAGACTTTGATGTTAGTGAACTTAAAGATACTTTAAATAAAACATATAGTTTAATAAATTTAAAAATTAAAGAAGCTAGTAATGAAAAAGAAAAATATGAGTATATATTAGATAATATTAGTGAAGGATTTATTATATTAAATCTCGCTTATAATGTGGAAATTATTAATAACTACGCCTTAAAAATCTTTAATAAATCATATAGTGAGGTTATTAATAATAACATTGTTTATTTATTTAATGCTTCTAATTTAGTTAAATCATTATATAAATTAAATGATAAAGAATTAACTTTGGATGAAAAAATAAATAATCGAAACTATGAGTTAGTAATTAAAAAAATTAAATTTGATAAAGAAGATTTAATATCGATAATCATTATCGATATTAATAACATTACTAAAGCTTCTATTATGAAAAAAGAATTCTTTGCTAATGCCTCTCACGAGCTTAAATCTCCTTTAACTTCAATAATTGGTTATCAAGAATTAATTAAAGAAGGGATAATTAAAGGAGAAGACGAAATTAAAAATGCTACTACTAAAACTTTAAATGAAGCTCTAAGAATGAAAAATATTGTTTTAGATATGCTTGAATTATCTAAATTAGAAGTTAAAGAGAAAAAAGATTTAAGCGATGTAAATTTAAAAGAGATAATTAATCAAATTTTAGAATTAAATGAGATTCAGCTCTCTATTAAACATTTAAAAGTTCATTTAGATTTAACTGATTTAACACTTAAAGCCAATAAAGAAGATATTTATAAACTTTTATCTAATATAATTTCTAATGCCATTAATTATAATAACGAAAACGGAAGGATTGATTTATCTTTAAAAGATAATACCTTTATTTGTAAAGATACTGGTATTGGTATATCAAAAGATGATATAGAGAGAATCTTTGAAAGATTTTATCGAGTAGATAAATCTCGTAGTAAAGAAAGTAATGGTACTGGACTTGGATTAGCTATTGTTAAACATATATGTATTAACTATGGCTATAAAATAGAAGTTAAATCTAGTTTAGATAACGGTTCTACCTTTATAATTAAGTTTAAAAATTAATTAGTTTTATTTATATTTTGATAAAAAACCTTGCAAATCTAAGATATTTTCTATAAAACTTGGTAAAAAATAAACAGTCAAATTCATTTAATTATTTTTATTCTACACTTTAACTAAAGAATAAAAGTGTAGAATAAATTTACCTGATGTATTCAAGATTTTTATATTTTAGCTGTTTCAATTTTGCTTTTGCTGGACTTATTTTAAGAGGATTAAGTGTTTTAATTTCTTACTTTAATAAAGATGGCACTGATCCTAAAGTCAATCCAAAAATTACTTTAATCTTAAAATGGAAGAAACTCTATGAAGATGAAATTATTAATCAAGAAGAATACGAAAATAAAAGAGTTGCTATTTTAGGAATTAAAAAAGAAATTAAAGAAAAAAAGAATAATAATAATATTTGAGTTTATAAAACAAAATAAAAACACTTTCTTAGCTAGGTGAGAGGTACCCAGTTTCCTAGACATTAAATGTTTGTTAACTGGATTATATCATAAGACTAACATGGATGCTTCCCTAAATTTAGATGGAGGCATCCATTTTGTTTTGCTTTTAATCCTTTGGTTATTGTA
>JADIMY010000001.1 GCA_017694345.1 Candidatus Onthovivens merdipullorum
CTTTAAAGCCATTATTAATAGCAAAAAAGGTCATATTCATAAATATGTTATACATATATTTAGTTCTTTAAGAGGGTGTAATTTAGAAGAATTAGATATTATGGGTAATGTCAATATTGTAAAAATCAATGATTTAGATAAATTTGATGATTACTATAAACCTAGTTCAAGTTTAAATATATATTTTGATGAAGTAAGATTTTTAGCTGAAGGTTATATCGAAGGAAAATATTTTGAGTATAAACTTAAAAAAAGTGGTAAATCAATCTTTAAAGATGACTTGCTTCATAAATTAAATGAAGATATTTCACTAACTAATAATGAATCTAACGATACTTTTATTTTATGGCTATTAAAGTTTTATACCTTTAAATTACAAACAGACTTAGTACTCGGTGCTGGGATTAATTGCGATTACGGAGCAAAAGACTGGAAAGGTTTAATTAGTTCCTTAAACAATGAATTTTATAAATCAAACGAAGAAGGACTTAAAGAAACAAGTCACTATATTGGTGATGAGCTTTTTGTCTCTAGTAAAATTTTAAAATCTAATGGTTTTGATGTATATAAATCTTTAAATAAAGAATTATATTTATTTAAGGAAGCTAAATCTTTTAATGATAGTGATTCAACTTTATATAATTGTGTAAATTATATCGTTAGGCATAAAGGAACGAATGTTATCACCTATAATTACGATACTAATTTAGAGTATTTACTTAAAAAGCGCGATATTCGTTATTCAACAGTTTACGATGAAAATAGTTTCATCGTAAAAGATGCTTATGTAAATATATATCATGTTCATGGTTTACTTCCTTTTGATAAATATAAAGAATCTAAATTTACTGATTCTTTAGTCTTTACAGAAAGTGAGTATTTTAGTTTATATAATAATCCTTATAGTTGGAATATATCTAAACAACTCCATGATTTTACTTTTAATACCTGTATTTTTATTGGAATCTCTTTAACTGATCCAAATATGAAAAGACTACTCGAATTAAGTGCTAATCCACTTAAATTTAATTTTATCTTTCTAAAGAAAGAAAAAGATTATGAAGAAAATGTCTTTAAAGATTTAACTAATTATTATTTTACTTATGATTTAATTCCAATTTGGATTAATGAGTTTAGTGATATTAGTTTATGGCTAGAAAAAATTTAAGGTGAACATATGAAAATCGAAATTAAAGATTTAACTAAAGTATTTTATTCAAAAGAAAAAGGTGGTGCTAAAGAAACTATTGCAGTTAATAAATTTAATGCCACTATTCAAGATGGAGAACTTGTTGGATTACTTGGTCCTTCAGGATGTGGTAAATCGACAACTCTTTATATGATTGCAGGATTAAAAGATCCTAGTAGTGGCGAAATTTATTTTGACGATGTAAATGTTACTGATTTACCTGCTGAAAAAAGAGGAATTGGATTAGTATTTCAAAATTATGCCTTGTATCCTCATATGACAGTTTATAAAAATATTTCTTTTCCATTAACTAACTTAAAAATTGAAGCAAATAAGAAAAATTTTAAACTGGAATCTTTAGCAATTATTAAAGAAGTGATATCAAAAAAAGAAAAATTAATCGAAGTTATTAATAGCGTTTATAAAAAGAAAAAAGTTTATAAAGACGATGCTATTAATAAAATTATTTTAGAATATGATATTCCTTATAAAATAGCTTCTAGTATTTATAAACTTGTTAAAAATAAAAAAGTTAATGAATATGACGATATTATTAGTAATATTGATACTGAAATTAAAAAAATTAAAGATAAAAAAGAAACAAAAGGTATTTTATATAATGATCGTTATGAAGAATTAAATAAAGAAACAAGTGATCCAATTAAAATAAAAAGAAAACTAAATAAAAATGAAATTGATTTATTAACTAGACAAGTGGCTAGACTTGTTCAAATTGAAGAACTACTCGATAGGAAGCCAAGTGAACTAAGTGGAGGCCAACAGCAACGTGTTGCAATAGCTAGGGCATTAGTTAAAAAACCAAAACTTTTACTTTTAGATGAACCTTTGAGTAACCTCGATGCTAGACTTAGACTCCAAACTCGAGAAGAAATAAAAAATATTCAAAGACGAGTTGGAATTACGACAATTTTTGTAACTCACGATCAAGAAGAAGCAATGTCAATTTGTGATAGAATCATCGTAATGAAAGATGGAAAAATTCAAGAAAGTGCTAAACCTCAAGAAGTATATAAAAATCCTGATTCTCTATTTGTTGCAAAGTTTTTAGGTAACCCACCAATTAATATTTTTAATGGTAAAGTCATTAAAAATACCTTAGTTTTAGGGGGTTTTCCAATTAAAAAGCTTAAAAATCACTATGAAGATCAAGATGTTTATATTGGAATTAGACCTGAAGGATTTATTTATTCTAAAGATATCGATGGCGATAAATTTAATATAAAAAATATTCAAACAATGGGGCGAGATATCTTACTTACTTGTGAATCTAATTTATCTATTACTGGTGAAGTGAAAATTATTTTAAATCACGAATTAACTACTAATGATAAAGAGTTTAGTTTTAAAATTAATCCAAATAAAGTATATGCTTTTGATAAAGTTAGTGAAAAACGACTTAATGATGAAGGTGAAGAAACTAACGAAAATAAGTTAGATGAAAAAATAGATGAAAAAGAAATAAATAAGGAAAATAAAAAGATAATTATTAAAAATAATGATTTAGATTTAGTAAGAAATAACAACGATATTGTTAAAATATTTAAAGAAGAACTAGAAAAAGCTTTGAGGAAAGTAACTAGTGAATGAAGTAAATAGAAGTATTTCACCTTTTGCTAAATATAAAAAAGCAAGTTGGAATAAAAGATTGTATAGTGTACTTTTAGATTTTTTAATTTTACTCGTTTTAAATTTATTTATTTTTGTTGGAATAGCTAAATTAATTGGGGATAATTTACCTTCAGTAAAAGATAAATTAAATACTTTAGATGAAATTAATATAAAAGCTAATGAAGAGACAATTAGATCGCACTTAATTGAATATGACACAAATAATAATCAATTAGAGACAAAAGAAATTATTGATAACATCATTAAAAGAGCACTAAAATCTTCATTAATTTATTATAATATTGAAACATATAATAGTTATGATGATTATAAAAGTCTTGATACAATCGAATATTTAAGTGATTCGTCTAACGATAATTTATATTATTACTATAATATTTATAGATTTAATAATGAAAACTATAATAATTCAAATGAATTTATAGGATTTAAAAAATATTATGTAGATATATTAAAAGTTAAGGATTATTTTAATTTGGAATTAATTAATGACAATAAAGAATCTTACTTTAATCTTGATATAACTAATGCTTTAAGTAGTTATTATTTTGATAATGATGAATATTATTTAGAGACTTATGAAAATATCCATAATCTATATTTATCTTCATATAATGATGCGATATTAGATTATCAAAATAATAACAATCTATATATAAGTTATGTCAATAGTTTTAATGATTTATATAATTCTTATATTAATTCTATTTTAATAGAATTATTTATTTCATATTTTATAAGTATATCATTAACATACTTTTTACCATATTTTATCTTTAAAAACTATCTTAGTTTTGGAGATAAAATACTTAAATTACCTTCAATTAATTTTTATTTAGAAAGTCCTAAAATAAGTAGTGTTTTACTTAAAAACCTTTTAGAACTCCTGTTAAATTTATTTATTTTAGTAATTATTGTATTTTTATCATTTGGGAATTTAGGTTTAATTACTTATAACTTAAGTATATTTAATCTTTTAAGTTTAGCGATATTTTCTTTATGCTTAATGATTTGTAGTCTCATCATAAGTTTTATTAATAAAAATAAATGTTTTTTAAGTGACTATGCGGCTAGACTTATTAAAGTTGATGAAAAAGAGTTAATTAAAGAAGATGAAGATTGAAGCACATTATCTAAAAGCTAGAAATTTATTTAGAGTATATTCTTTTTTAGTTGATCTAACTTTAATTATTTTTACAAGTTTAATTTTAGTGACTATTGGTTTTTTAATTTTAAATAATGCTTCTTTTTATATCAATGCAAATAGTGATATTAAAGAAATTAGATTGAATTCAAAGTTATATATTGAGGATGATGAAAATGTTTTACCTTATAGTGAATATATTGAAAGTTTAGATGAGCCAATAACATCTAAAAATGAATTAATCGATGAAGTTTTAACTTATTTTTATAAAGAATATTTAGGTGATATTGATATATATAATGATTTAAAACTAGATAAAGTTATTGATAATACTCATTTATTTATTGAAGTTAATGATGAAGTTTTAGTAAATGAAAATAGTGGAATATCAAGTGCTGAGTACTATAATTTTTATATTGATACTTTAAATAATAATGCGATTGGATATTTATTTAGTAATTATGAATTTATTAGAGCTAGTCGCACTATTTTAATCTCTATTTTTATAAATATCTTAATCTCTATTATAATTTCTAGTTTAATTTACTATATGATAATACCACTATTAAGTTTTACTAATCACTCTACAATTGGGATGAAAATATTTAAGATTGGTTATATTAATAGTGATGCTTTAACTATTAAAACATATAAATATTTTTTAATTAGTCTATTTAACTTTTTTATTATGGATTTACTATCTTTATTTACTTTATTTATTCCTTTAATTATTAGTTTTTCTTTCTTTTTATTTAGAAAAGATTCTAAATCTTTAACTGATTATTTATTTAATGTAAATAAAATTAATATTGAAAAAGGAAAGATATTTAAAACTATTGGTGAATATGTCCACTATAAAAATATTGAAAGCAAAAAATTTTTAGATAGTGATTCACCTTTAAATTAATTTTTACATTTATTTTGGAAATGTAAAAATTAATAAAAGAAAGATTAAATCGATTAAATTTATAAGAGAACACTCAGTTAATCTAATAAATTTACTATTAATTTATAAAATAAATTAATCTATAATTAATAAGTAATAGGTATTCGTAATGGAAAGAAAAAGCTCATACAAAGCCTGGATTTATTTAGCCCCAACACTTATCTTGATGGCTATTTTTACTTTCTACCCATTAATTAATACTTTTTATCTATCTTTTTTAGAAAACTATAATTCTGTTACAGGATCTTTTGATGGCTTTACTTTAGATAATTATGGTGTAATTTTAGGGCTTAAAGAATTTCCCGATACTATGCCAGGAGCAGGTCAAACAACTGCTTTTCTAACTGAAGCTTTACCTAATACTTTTATAATTGCTTTTGTTAGTGTTCCAATTTCAATTATTTTATCCTTATTAATTTCAGTTTGGCTAAACTCAATTAAATGGTTTAGAAGTTTCTTTCAGACTTTATTCTTTTTACCATATGTCACTAATATTATTGCTGTAGGAATGGTCTTTAGTGTTATTTTTGGTAGTTCTGGATTACTCGATTTAATTGGACCTCGAATGAGTAAATTTAACGCGATGCTTGTTTTGTGTATAGAACTTATTTGGTATGAATGTCCATATAAAATATTAATTTTTGCTAGTGGTCTTCAATCAATCGATAAGCAATATTATGAAAGTGCAAGGATGGATAGTACTCCTAAATGGAAAGTTTTAACTAAAATTACAATTCCTCTACTTTCACCACAAATTTTATATATTTCAATTACTTCATTAATTGACGCCTTTAAAGAATATCAAGCAGTCGTTGGTTTATTTGGCGATCAAAAAGGAACGACAGCGACTTCTTATAATCTTTATACCTGTGTTTATTATATTTACGATATGGTAAAAAGTGGAAATAATACTTTACAATACGCTAGTGCTGCGGCTGTGGTTTTATTTTTAATTATTTTAGTTTTTACCTTAATAGAGTTATGGATTGGAAATAAGAGGGTACACTATTAATATGGAAAAGTTATTAACTAATCATATCGATGAATTAACTCTTATTTTAGATGATTATTCTAGTAGTAATGATTTAGAACTAGCTGAAACTAGAAAGAAACTAAAAAATAAATTATTTTTAAATAAGATATTTAAAGTTATTT
>JADIMY010000008.1 GCA_017694345.1 Candidatus Onthovivens merdipullorum
GTGTTTTTCTTTTCTTCTAATTCATCTAAAACTTCTAAGTAAGTTTTATCGATTGCATCATCACTTTTTATATTTTCATTTGCTAAATCAATATCTTCTTGTAAATATGCTTTTAAGGTTAAAGTAATAAGTTCACTAACTTCTTCTATTTGTTTATTTAAAGCTTTAAGTTCAACAAATTTTTCAGCGTGATTAAGTTTAGAAATACACCAAAGTAAGTCTTCAGCGTGATCTCCAATTCGTTCGACATCGTCAACTAATTTAAGAATTCCAGTAACTACTCTTAAATCTTTACTATAAACTTGTTCTTTTAATAAAATCTTTAAACATTCACTTTCAATTTCCATATGAAAGGCATCGATTTCATCATCGTTTACAGTATTATCTTTATGTTCTTTTAATGATTTAATTGCTAAATTAACATCATTAAAAGTTAGTTCCATCATTCTTATACATCTAATCTTTAACTCATTAATTAATTCATCTTTAAGCATATCTATACCTCAATACTACTAATTATCTACTAAAATTATACTAGTATTAACTAAACTTACCACTAATATAGTCATCACTTCTTTTATCTTTAGGATGAGAGAAGAATTCTTCAGTTGGAGCATATTCTACTAAATCACCTAACATAAAGAAAGCTGTATAGTCACTAATTCTAGTTGCTTGTTGCATGTTATGGGTAACAATAATAATCGTATAATCTTTTTTTAGTTCTCTAATTAACTCTTCAATCTTACTTGTAGCAATAGGATCTAAAGCACTAGTTGGTTCATCCATTAAAATAACCTCTGGGGATAAAGCAATACATCTAGCAATACAGAGTCTTTGTTGTTGACCACCACTAAGAGCTAAAGCATTATCTTTTAAACGATCTTTAACTTCATTTAAAAGAGCACTCTTTTCTAAAGAATCTATGCAGATCTCCATTAATTCTTTTTTATTTCTCAATCCTTGACACTTTAATCCATAAACAACATTGTTATAAATTGACATTGGAAATGGGTTAGGTTGTTGAAAAACCATACCAACTCTAGTTCTTAAAAATATTGGATTAACTTCTAAAATATTTTTATCTTTATAAAGAATTTCTCCTTCAACTTTACAATGTTCAATTAAATCATTCATTCTATTAAAACATCTTAAAAAAGTAGATTTACCACAACCACTAGGTCCAATAAAAGCAGTAACTTTATTTTTATATATATCTAACGAGATATCATTAAGAGCTTTTTTATCACCATAATATAAATTTAAATTATGAACACTAAAAACTATTTCTTCACTCATTTACCTAGCTCCTTTAAACTTCTTATTGAATCTATACGAGATTAGTTTTGTGATTAAGCACAAAACTAATACTATTACTAAAATAATAATCGATATTGCACAAGCTGAATCATAATCTGGATTTTCACTACCTAAAATAGACCAAATATGTACAGCTAAAGAGGTAGAGGATCCAGTTAATCTAATGCTATCTTGAATTGAAACGCCAATTGCAAAAACTAAAGCTGCACTCTCTCCAATAATTCTACCAATTGATAATATAATAGCAGTTATGATACCAGGTAAAGCATTTGGTAACATAACTTTAAATACAGTTTCTGTTCTACTAGCCCCAAGAGCTAAACTACTATCCATATAGCCTTTAGGTAAAGCGATGATACTTTCTTCAGTATTTTTAACAATAGTTGGAATTAACATTATAGCTAAAGTTAAACTACCTGAAAGAATACTCCCTCCACTAGTTCCACCAACCGCATTCATAAATGGTATAAAAACAAGTGCACCAATAAAACCAAATATAATTGAAGGGATGGCACTAGTCATATCAATTAAGCTTCTAATTAATGAAGTGATTTTATTTTTCTTAGCAAATAAAGATAAATATATAGCTGCACACACACCTATAGGTACTGCAATAATTAAAGTAATTAAAATTAAATAAAGCGTAGTAATTAAGCTACCTCTAATTCCTCTACCCAAAGTTTTTATATTTAAAAATGTAACATCGCTTGCTTCATCTAAAGTTGAAGCAATTTTACTTGCTCCATCATTATCACTAAGTAACTCTAAACTATCACCAACAATTAAATTAATATTTGCGACATATTCTTCACTACTATATGAGGTATAAACATTATTTTGTGAATCAATAAATTCATTAAAATAAGAATTATCACAAACTTCATAAATAAATACAGTTGGATTACCAGAATGATCTTCTCCATCTATAAAACTAATTCCCCATTTCTCACTTCGATACCCGCCTTCTTTAGTAAATTCAAAAGTGCGATCATCAAAACTAAAATCATCTGGTGCTCTAACACTTACACTAGTTTCTTGATAGTTTCCACTAATAAAATCCCATGATAAAGTTCTACTACCATTTGTAAAAATATAAACAATAATATAAACCAAAATAAATAAGCAAAATAAAGCGAAAATAACAGTTGATAAATTTCTTAAAATATCCTTTAGAAGTCTTTTTCTACTCATTCCTTCATTAATAAAATTTTCTTTTTTAAAAGGATTCTTAAAATTTAAATTTAGTTTACCTATTTTCATCTTTTCGATCCTCTTTATTTTCTATTTTGCTTATATTATTTTCTTCTTTATCTTTATCTAATATTTCATCTTTATTATCTTTAGATTTATTAAAATAAGCTTTAATATAAATTACACCATTTTTACAAAAAGTCAGTAAAACTCCACTTTTTTTATAAGGATTAGTAATTTTATTTTTAACATAATTTAAAATTAAGTTTACTAAAACAATAACAAACATTAATAAAATACCAAGGCTAAATCTAATATCGTAATTTAATCCAACTGATTCTCCGATTCCTTGCATCATTGTCGAAGTCAAGGTTGAACCAATTCCAAAAGGATTAAAATTAGGTCCAGCAAAACTATTTCCAATAACTAAACTTACTGCAGTAGCTTCCCCTAAAGCTCTTCCTAAACCTAGTATAATTCCAGAAATAATTCCACTTATTGCACCTTTTAAAACAACTCTAAAGTTAGTTTCACTATTAGTTGCTCCAAGAGCTAAACTTCCTTGAATATAAGAATTACTAACACTTTTAATTGAAGTAATAGTAATTAAAGTAATTGTTGGAATAGACATTAAAGCTAATACTATAGCACCACTTAAAACGCTTAAACCTCCACTAGTTTGAAGTCCAAAACTAGTTGCAATATCATTAACAAATGGACAAATTACTCCCATCCCAAATAATCCAAATATGACTGAAGGAATACTTGCTAACATTTCAATTCCAGTTTGAAAAATTGCTCCTATAGATTTAGGAGCAATTCTAACGATAAATATCGCTGTTAAAATACTTACAGGAATTGAAATAATAGAAGATAGAAATACGATATAAATCGTATTAATTAATAAAAATAATGCACCATAATTAGTAACTGTGTAACTCATTCCACTAATAAATCCCCAAAAACTTTGTTTATAAGGATTTCCATTACTATCAATATAAGTGTTTGTAAAGGCACTAATACCTTTAACGATGATAAAGACAATAGTAAACACAATAATACATGCACAAATTAATGCTACAAAAAGAAAAAAGAAGCCTGTTATCTTATCGATAATCGACTTCCTTTTAGAATGTTTAATAATTAATTCTTCACTTAATTCTTTCATATCTATAATTTACATATATTTGTAAATTGTAAATACCATGAACAAGTAAAGAAATGTAAATATTTTGTAAAGAAATTAGAGAACTTGGCTCCAAGTAGTTGTTGTACCTTCTAAACTATACATTGAAACTAACTCTTCATCAGTAATTTCGGTAATAGGATTAGCGACATTAACACCAACTACAATAGCATCTGTACACATTTTACCGCTTGTACCAGTAGCTGCATCCTCTTTACTTTCAAGCTCTCTACTTAAGAAAGCTAAATCTAATGCAGTTGCAGAATCTTTACCTTCGCCTTGTGTATTTTTATACGCATCGCCACTACCAGTGTGATTGTGATTAAAGGTAACTGTACTTCCTTCTGCAAATAAACCACTAAAAGCATCTGTTAAAGCAATTGACATATCTTTGACGCTTGTTGATCCACCAACTTTAATTTCAAGTTTTAAATCGGTTCTATTCATTATTGGATATTGACCTTTAATACTATCCCAGGTTGGGGTATTTGGATCAATTGATAATATTCCATTTTCACTTACCATAATAGCCATGCCTTCTTGAGTAAACATATATTTAACAAAGGCATCGACTACATCTTTTACATCTTGATTAGAATATTCACTACGAATAATATAGTTAAAATTACGTGTCAATTGATATGAACCATCTAAAACGCTTTCTTGAGTTGGAGTAACGCCATTATATTGAATTGTTTTTACATTTGCATTTTCTTTAGCGATGCCAGTCTCTTCATTTACACTCGATAAAGAGAAATATCCAATACCGTAAATATCTTCGCCTAAACCACTTATCATATCTCCATTGCTATTGACAACGCTTAGACCAGTCTTTAATGGAGCATTATCAGCTTTTGCTTCTCCTAATCCAATAGTTGTAAAAAATCCATCTCTAGTTCCACTAGTTGTATCTCTAGAATATAAAGAAATATTACTACTACTATCAAATTCACCAGTTCCACCACAAGAAGCAAGTAAGATAGCACCAAGTCCTAAGACTACTAAACTACTTAATTTTTTCATAATTCATTAAACTCCTTCATTTAACGATTACTATTATGGAAAGTTGGAGTTTAATAAAATATCAATCTTAAGTAAAAAATTGTAAAGAAATTGTAAAGAAATTAAATAGAAAGTTCGTTAAAAGTCTTTTTTAGAGTGTTAGCACTTTCGATAAGTTTTAAAACTTCTTCATATTCATAGTTAGGATGAATTATTTTAATAATACCTTTACTATTAACAATAACTGGTAAAGATAGATAGATATCTTTAATTTGATCATTAAATTCACTCTCAATATAGGTCGATAAAGTTAAAATAGAATTCGTGTTATTTAAAATAGTGCTAACGATTCTTTCAACACTTAAAGCAATGGCGTAATATGTACTACCTTTCTTTTTAATTATTTCATAAGCGGCGTTTTTTGTGTCTTTACTAAGTTTAAGTAGTTCTTTATCGACATCAATATCGTTATCTTTTAAATACTTTCTTAAAGGAATACCACTTACACTACTTACACTAAAAGCACAAACTTCACTATCACCATGTTCTCCAATTACAAAGGTATGAATATTTTTAGTATCGATCTTTATGTGATTAGAAATTAAGTATCTAAGTCTAGCAGTATCTAAAACTGTACCACTACCGATAACTCTAGAGCTATCAATTCCAAGTTTTTTATAAGTGTAATAAGATAAAATATCTACTGGATTAGTGACGATTAAAATAATCATTTCATCGTTAATATAAGGTTTCACTTCTTCTAAAATTGAATCAAAAACTTTGATGTTTCTTTTAAGTAAATTAATTCTAGTTTCTCCTTCTTTTTGATTAGCTCCAGCAGTAATAATTAATACATGAGCGTCTTTAATATCTTTATATGTTGCAGCTTTAACTTTTTTAAAACTAGTAAAAGATATCGCGTGAAGCATATCTAATACATCACCTTCAACTTTTTCTTTATTTATATCGATAATATCGATTTCGTTTATATAATCTTTTAAAAATAAGGTATAAGCAATTGAGCTACCAACAAATCCATCTCCAATAATTGCTACTTTTCTTTTATTCATGATGCTTGCCTCCTTTAAATTACTATAATTTTATCTATCTAGACACAAATTAGTAAGTAAAACGCTTACTAATTTGTATCAAGTTCATCAATAAGTTTAGCAACATTACAAGTTACATTTTTATAAGCTTTTACTAATATTTCATTAATAGACTTTTCTTCTTTTATTGCATTTTTATAGTTTTTAGCAAAAACACTTACTAATTCATTACTTTTAGGGTTAATCCCAGTTACTTCACTAAGTAAATAATTAATAAATCTTTTACCTTTATAATATTCATTACTTAATATTTTAGATTTATATTTAGCGATATATTTTGTGTAAGCTTCATCTAAATGAAGTAATAAAAATAACTCGAAGGCAGGGTTAGAATAACCTAATTTAATATATTTATATTTACGATATTTTTTTAAACTAGAGATTTTACCATTATCATTTTTAAAGACATCTAAATCAAATATTACATAGATTTTATCGATATTTTTATTAAATTTATTAGTTTTATCATTAGCGTAACTAATCGCTTTTTCAATCATTTTGATAGGTTGAGTAAGTCCTTCATCGCTTCCCCCTTTAATAAAAGAATATATCGAAACATTATCATATGGTTTAAAATCACTATCATTAAGTAAACCATCAAAATAAAATTGTTCAGTATTTTTTCCTTCTAATAAAAAGTAAATATTCTTTTTAACTTCTAAAGTAGATTCATTTCGACTAAGTAAAAATGGATAGATCATAATTTAGGAATTGCTCCATATCTACCAAGTAAATAATTATTATAAATATCTTTACTAGTTTTATA
>JADIMY010000075.1 GCA_017694345.1 Candidatus Onthovivens merdipullorum
TTTCTATACTTATTAATTGATTTTTTATTTCTTCTATTTTTATTGATTTTGTCGATAAAAATCAAAATAAATTAAGTAAAAATAAAGACATTTTTTTCTTAAAATATTTATTAATCTTATTAATAAAATAGTGCAAGGAGGAAAAGTATGACTAAAAATAAATTATCTTTATTAGCTTTTAGTCTTATAACTGGTACTTTAATTATTCCAACTGTATCTTGTAGAGAGGGAGGTAATATAACTGTAATTGAAAAAAATTACGCATTACCACAATATGGAAGTATCACATTAAGTCAATTAGCTAGTGATTTAGATATAGTTATTAATGAAAATGATATATTAACTTCTTCAGATACTAGAGTAGCTAGTGTTGTAGGAAATAAAATTTTTGCTAGTAGAGTTGGTACTTCTGAAATCAAGATACAAAATGAATCTGGAAATACTACTACTAGAATAACTTTTAATGTAACTGAACTAAGGGAATATGATCCAAATGAAGTTTCTTATATAAATAGAGGAACTGCAGGTGGAATATTAATCGATTTAGGAGTAAATAGACACCTTTCAGAAGGTTTGGAATATCAATTTAATTTTTATACTAACTCTTCAAGTGCTAGTGATATCCAAGTGACAATCGATGATAATTCAATCTTAGAATATCGCTATGACTATAATAATGGTAATCAATACTTTGTCTGTAAAGGTGTGGGTAGAACTAGAGTTCAAATGTTTGATAAAGATGCTAATCTAGTTTATAGAAATTTAATTACAATTGTTGCTCCTTATGAGACTCCTGAAGAATTAGAATTTTGTTTATCTCAATATGATTATTGGGGTGGACTAGGATATAGTGATGGAACTTTAGTTAAAGACACAACTAGAGCAAACTTCTATAGTGGGAGTGGAACAATGGTTGGTACTGATAGTGGAGTGGATTTTGGAACTATTTCTTTTAACTATAACTATGTGCCTGAAGAGTCAAATGACGATATCGCTTATTTTGATTTAACAAGTGTAGTAGGTGCAACAAGTTTTAATTTAGATCACTTCATATTGTTTACTAGCGGAGACCAAGTTTTGTTTTATACGACAAATGGTGTCTTTGATATGTATGTTCCAAAGATGAATTCTTAAAAGGAGAAATTTATTATGAAAAAAAGAAAAATGGGTAATATTTTGGTCTTAAGTGCTTTACTCACTTTAAGTGTTACTGCTTTAAGTGCTTGTAAAGAAGATAATACCACACAAACTTCAACTGATATAACAATCGGTAATGCCGTTAGCCAAATGGAAGTTGGAGATTCACTTACCTTAACGGCTACTTCAGGTGAAGCTACTTTAGAAGGAGTAACCTGGTCTAGTTCTAATCCAACCGTTCTAACTGTTGATAGTGCTTTAGGTACAGTTATAGCTCATTCAGTTGGTAGTGCTACTATTACTGCTTCAAAAGAAGGCTATACCAGTACTAGTATCACAATTACTGTTGTTGATCCTACTTTAGAAAATATGAGTATAACATTAGGAGCTACTTCAATTTATGCTGGTCAAACTACTACTATTAGTGCTAAAAGTGAAAGTGGTTTTACCTTAGATAATGTCACATATCGAAGTTCTAATGAAAATTTCGCTGTTGTTGGTAATGGAATTGTTCGTGGTTTAAATCCTGGAACTACAACTATTACCGCTACTAGAGAAGGTTATAACCCAGCAACTGCTACTTTAACTGTTTTAGAAGGTGAGGCTCCTGCTCAAACATATTTAATTAGATTTAACGATATTACTGGTGTTACCTTTAGTTGTGATGTAGATAGTGCAGAAGCTGGCGAAACCGTCCAATTTAGTGTCACTCCTGATGAAGGAATTGAAGTTTTAAATGTTACAATGAATGGAACACCTTTAGAAAGTGATGGTAGTGGACATTATTCCTTTACTATGCCTAATCAAGATGTAACTATTAGTGCCAGTATTACTTTAGCAAATGCCGAAATATATGTTGATGGTGATATGACTTTTGCTTTAATTGAAACTGAGACCACAGGGTTATATAAAGCTACACAAACTATCCCTGAAGAAGTCTCTTTAAGCTTTAGACAAAAAGATGAAACTACTAATACTGTAAAAAGTTTCAGCATTCAAGATATCGATGTTTATAAATCTTTTGCTAAAATTGAAAATCCTGCAGACTATCATAATTATCAATTTACTTTACCTGGTGGATTTACATACGAATTTTATTTTGATAAAAACGCTACTACTAGACCAATTTATATTCGTAGAATAAGTGTTGATACACTTCCTACTAATTATACTCAGTTTGAAAATCTCTTTGATTCAGGAAATCAAAGATTATCTGTTTTCCCTCAAGATGTTAGAACTGTAGCTTATACTAATGAAATCGATAATGTTAAATATAATTTCACTAGATATAACGGTAATAAATCAGTTGCTAAAATAACTAATTTACAAGGAGTAGAAACTGCTTTAGTTTATAAATCTATTGATAATGGTGTATTGACTATTGTTGATAACTATGTTGAAAGCGATACCGATCAAACTTCTAGAGGTGACACAACTCCTTTCAGTTTAAGAGCTAAAGTCTATGAAACTGAAAGTGAAGCGGCAAGTTCTTCTTTAAAAACACTTGATGAACCTGAAGGCTGGGGAAGTAATGGAAACGAGGGTTCTGTTACAAATGAAGCGGAAGCTATTTTCCAAGCTAACTACTACTCTCATAACTATAACTCTTTGGAGTTTGAGTTTATGGACGCTTATAGAACTGGTTTCCAATCTGATTATTTACAAAGTTCAAATATTTCTGTTAGTTCAGTAGAAAATGCAACTGATCACACATTTACTACAACCATTACTTCTTATAAAACATTAGTTGATTCAACTAATTCCATTTATGAACACTATGTTTACAATTTGGAAATTACTTTTGATGAAGCTGGTAAAATTTTAGAAGGGAGTTATTTAGAGACTTTATATGGTCGCGATGCTTATGATTTTACCTTAGGAAACGAAGGATTTTTACCAGGTGGTGAACAAAAAGGTACTACTGTTAATGAATTTAATTTCGCTTATACTTATGGCGATTTAAGTGATGCTACTTCAACTGACCTTCCAGATGTTTCACCTTACTTCATTCAAACAATAGATTCAATTAGAATTAATAATGATGATGAAAATACTGATCTTAGTAAAAATGTTTTAAGAAGAAATGATGAAATCTCTATTGAAGAAGGAACTTTAGAAATTGAATTTTCTCCTTCTACAGCATTAGATGTTGACCAATATAATGTAATAAGTTCAAGTGATGAAAAGGTAATTGGCCCAAGTAATATCTATTACTTATATCAAGCTAAGAAAGAAGGCTCTTCCACTCTTACTATTGGAAATGGTGTAACAAATGGTCCTACAGTAGAAGTAAATGTTGAAGTTGCAAATAGTGTTAAATTCCATAGTGCTTTTTTTGATGGAACTAAATATAACCTTAACACTGTCGTTAGTGTGGATACTGCAAATATAGTTACAGTCTATGACCAAAGTAAATCTCAAGTTTATTTAGGTATTACTCCAGATACTGCATCTAATCAAAACTTAACATTTGTAATTCCTGAACAATATCAATCTATTGTTTCTTTATCTTATGACCCAGATACATATCTACTAACTATTGTTACTCAAAAAGTTGCTAAAAAAACTGAAGTAACATTTACTATTGAATCCCCTGATAAAGATCCAGAAGTTTCTTCAATAGGTTTTACTATTAATATTTTGCCTAAACCAACAACCACATTAGATGATTTAGTAGGTAATTGGGTTCCTAGTAAAGAACAAGATTCAATGATTGGATCTACTAAAGGACACACATTAGTATTTACTAATGAAACGGTTACAGTTAGTGATTCACAAGATACATGGTATAAAGCTACGGTGAGTACTGGAACGGTTTCTAAAGACTTTGCATATCGAATCGAAGAAACATATAATACAGTCGAAGCTCGTAGCATTACTTCCGGCGAATATGTATATATTGACTATAATTCTGAAACACATGAATTTGGTATAGTCTATGAACTTCAAGGAAGTTGGGAAGGTCAAGATTCTGGTATGTCTAATTTCCTAATTGGTACAGACACTGGCGATGAAGACTATAACCCATATATTTACGAATATTTTGTTAAAGCATAAGCCTAAAATAATCGTTTAACTTAAAAAGCTATCACATGATTCTATAAAAGTTTCATTGATAGCTTTTTTTAATCATTCTTTTCTAAACCAATACATAAATAAAAAGCTCAACAATAAAACTTGAGCTTTTTATCTTTTGTTAATATCAATTATCTATATATTTTTTTAAAAAACCTTGCAGATCTTAATTATTTTTATAAATAAAAATCGTAAGTCCAATTAGTTGTAAGTTCTTCTAATGGTTCAAAAACAGTTTCATTAAAATTCGTAAATTCAAATTCGGCGTATAAAGGAGATCCATTTACATTTACAAAAACGTAAAGATTAACAGTAGATTTATTAATATCAGTTTCATTTAACTCATAGTTAAATCCACATCCAACCATTTCTACAATACTACCTTCTTCAATCATCGTATCAACCGCTAATTTATAATACATATCGACACCTACATCATAAGCGGTTGTATAATACATCTCGTTTTCTTCATTATAATTAAATAGATTAAAGTGACTAAATAAAGATAAAGTTGTAGGATAATTCATTCCAACAGTAATATCAGTTATCTCACTATTATATGGTCTTTTAAATACTGGTTGAATTACATAATCATTAATATTTCTATCATAAGATACATAACAAATATAAATACCATTTTGAGGATAATTAACAATCGTTGAACTACCATCAGTATTAATAGCATTGATCTTTAATGTCTCATTATTTGCTCCATAATATGCATTCATGTATAAATCAGCTAACTCAACTTTATCTGGATCATAAGTAACAACGTAGTAATTTTTTGTAAAATATTCATGCCCTATTATTTCATTATTTTCATCTCTAATTAAATTAGTGAAATTGGAATTTGAAAATAAAGTCCTAATAGTAGCAAAATCTTCAGTGATAGTATAATAAGTCCCACCATTAGCAATATAATTATCAACTATATCAAAGCTAACATCATTAATTTCATCAAAATAAACTTCGATTTGATAACTATCAGTACCGTTTTGAACACTCATCGAAAAGAAAGCACTACTTATATTGTTATTTAATAAAGCTAATGAATAATCGGTAACATTTAAAGGAGTTTCATCAATTCCAACAAATTCTAAAAATGTTCTTCTACCATTATTTGAAGTAATTTCTCCTATTCCACTATCACTAAATGTTAAAGTAGTTAAATCTAAAGAAGAAACGCCATTCACTAATGAATGAAAATCACTAACTCCACTCATTAATTCTAAAGGATAAACTACATCTCCATAAATCTCAAAAGGATAGACTTCACCGTTATTTTTTATATACCCAGTATTAAGATAACCATTATAGTAATAGTTATCAGTATAGACATAGTCATAACTTTCTCCAGCTATATCTAAAGTAAGTCTATAATTAGTTAAATCTTGAAGTTTTCTAACTCCTTCACTATAACTTTCAAAATATGGATCTATATATACTTTATTATTATCATTACTTTTACAACTAGTAATAACTAGTGGTAAAGCTAGAATTACTATAGCATTAATCACTCTACTTCTATTCTTCATAAAATACCTCGTACAACTTTTAAATGATATGAAAATAAATTTTCATATCAAAATAAAGAAAATCAAGATAATTTTTTATTAATAAAATGTTAATTTAATTGATAATATCGATGTTATTTGAAAATTTAATAGAATAGCTTGTACAATAACAAAATTAGTATTTTCTTTACAAATATTTACTATATTTAATTACCATATCTAAATTACATAATCTAGAAAACTTAAAAAGGCAATTAATAAAAACATATATAATTTTAGAAACTGATTTTTACTCAAGATCTAATTTTAAATCAGTTTCCTTAAAAGGAATTAAACTATCTAATTCTCTTGAACTAAAATCAAGCATAAAATTTTCAGAATTAAGTCCCCTTTCTTTTCCCATAAAAAATCCATAATAACTTGACAATCCAAGTGAGTTAGTAGCATTTAAATCATACCCTATTGAAAAGTCACTATAAAACCTTACTTCAATATTATTCATCTTATGATAAATTTTAAAAGGATTTAGTTCTTCACAAAATTTAGAATAAACTTCTTGGTCTTCATCATATGGACCGTAACCTCCCATTGATGAATAATAATTTACTTTTTTATACGTGATATTTTGACTAATTTTAGGAAGTAAAGTATCAAATATAACCGGTTTATCGTTAATTAAATAGAAATCATTGGTTATAAAATATTCTCCATTAATTTCTTTAATATATGTTGCTAAACCATAAAAATTATAAATCATTAGTGGTTCAACTTCTTCATTTAAAGATTCTAGATAAATAAAATTTGGATCTAAGTGACATAAGTACATTTTACCTAAATTCCCTTTCCCATCGATTACATAGAATGAATAGTTTAAATTAATTAAACTATTCATTAAAACTGATAATCTATAAGTTGAATTTATTGTCTTGTATCCCAGTGGATCATTGTAATTAAAAGTAAAATCATCTAAAACTAAAAAATCAATTTGTCCTTCATAATAATAAGTTATTGAAAAATCAGCGTTAGAAACATCCTCTTGAGGATACGGAACTAAACCATATTTAAATTTTAAAGAAAAATTGTTATTATCATCACAAGTAAAATATATATATTTTTCTTTATCATATTCTTTTAAAAAAGGAAAACTATAAGATTGATAATAATGATTAACGAAATAATTTACAAAATAAAAACCATCTTCAAAGTTTATAAAATAAAGTAATTCGCTATCGTTATCTTCATATAATAAATTAGTTAATGTCTTAAATGGATTTATATATTTTTCAACATTTTCATTAGTTTCAGTAAAAGTTGTCCCTCCACTAGGTAAAAGATTAAGTTTATATGCTTTATTATTTAAATAATATATTTCATTATTTCCTTTTTTAAAAAATTCATTTCCATACGTTAAATCTATTTCAAAGTCAACTTTTTCACTTAATCTATCTTCGCTATCTTTTGCTATTAAAGAGAAATTTCCTTTAGCTTCGATATTTTTATCTTTTAAAGATTCAAGATATTCAATGCCATCTAAAGGTTCGTTATTAATTTTTTTAATTTCATTACAACCAGTTAATGAAACTAATAAAAATAACAAATTACATAAAACAAAATGTATCTTTTTCATAGCTGCTCCTTTCTTTTTTTAACTGATTTCAGTAATCGAAGGACCAACAATAATTATTGGATTCTCTATAATGCCAATGATTTTTGGTGCCCATTCTTCAACAAAGCTAAGTTGTCCAAAAGTTAATACATTACTTAACGATTTAATTTTAAATCCAATACCGTTGCTTATTTGAGATCCAATTAAATCTAAATAATATTCTCCTCCTTGATAAACATTAAATTCTGTTTGATAAATATTATTAAGATAAGTCTTTACCTGAGACGCACCATATGAATTAGTAAAATTAACCCCCAATTTTTTTAATACCATTTGAGCCGAGTGATATACATTTTTATATTCTAAAGATACTCCATAATATGTTCCAATTGCAGCTTTATATGATATTGTTATATTCTGATTTCCTTTATAATGTATATATGGTGTAACAGTAACAGAAACATCTTTTGTTACAGTAGAATTATTTGTAACAAAAAGATAGTAATGATTGTCTGTATTTAGGCTCTCTTGTAATTCCATTACATTGCTATTTTCTGTTATAAAATCTAATAAAGTATAAAGTTTTGCTGGATTTTCATCTTCTTTTCTATAATATTTAACTTCTAATTCTAAATCAGCATCGGAAAGCAAATATTTGTAAGTTCCACTATATTCATCAATATCAAATTCAGCAAATTTAGTTTCACCCGGTGTTAGATTGAAATTCACATTATATTCAAATTCATTATCAAGTGAAAAGCAATCTCTATTTAAGTTATAGCTATCACTAACAACAGCATCGGTAACATGGCTTAACTCTTTAAATTCAATCTTTGTTTCACTAGTTAAATCTTGAACTATAGAAAAATCAAAACCAAAATATGCTTCTTCTTCTGGTGCAGTTTGTATACTATTAGAATTATCAATTAATTCATTTACTAATTCGATATAATCACCTCCCATACCAAGCAACAATATTTCATCGCTTGCAGTTTTTGGAGCGGCGAAGCAATCTTTTAAAAGATGTCCATATAGTGCAATTTGTGTTTCTTTCGAACTTATACCATAATCGGTATTTTCGCTGTTATCATAGTCAACTACTTCTCTTTGTCCTGCAGTCTCTTCTCCAGGACTATCTGAAACCAACCAGTTGCTTAAGTCAAATAATAATTCAATAAAATCGAGAATTTTGCCAAGAGGTTCACAAAAAACCCCTAAACAAAATGTCGCAATACTTACACCCGTACTTATACCTTCTTCTATATTGTCATTGTCGTTAAATTGTAGTTTATTTTTTCCTCTGAAATTTAAAGTTGCTGTACTAAAAAAATCTCCTTCATCTTTATAGACATCATAATCTTCATCGCCTATGTTAGGTCTAGTCTTATTATGCACTTGAGTAGCTAGTTTAAAATCCTTAATAAAAATATCATCCCTTTCTTTTGTTAAACAAATGATACTGGATTGTTCATTGTCGAATTCATTGTTCCAATTTTCGTATCCTTTATTCGAGAAATATTCAAAATCATATGTAAATATATTTTCAATTTTGGAGTGAAGTTGTGTACCACCTAAAATTATAGGTACATCAATATTTATATCAAACAAAACCAAAAGTCCATTCGATTTATAAAGATTATTTTCATAGACAGCCTTTTCTATATTTACAAAGAAACCATATTCATTACCTACATACTGAAAATTTGGAGTTTTTTCAAAAATATAATCAGGAATTAGATTAAATACTTGCGGACATCCGACAATTAAATTTTCATTTTTGTTTTCACCTATTATTGGTTCAAAATTTTCATAATAAGCATCTGTAGATGTGATTTTCTCTAGTTCTTCATCTAAAGGAGAGTTTGAAGATGACTTGGACTTTTTATTGAAAAAACTGCTTAAAATATTTTTCTGTCTTTCTATTTTTGCTTTGTAAAAGTCATTAGAAATTAGAGAATTTTCTTCAATTATTCTCTTTGCAGAACTTTCTTTTTCAAAAAATATATTTTTTTGAATATTATTAAAAGAATCTAGCGAACAGATTAAGATTTCTAATCCATCTTGTTTTAAAATAACATCGCATTGCAAAATTTTTATTTGAAGTTCGTTTAATGGACTAAGTAGTCCATAAAAATATTTATCATTTTTTTCGTTTTTTACATATTTCAATTCTTTATAATCGAATTTAAACATCTCCTTTATTTTTCCTGCATCCTCAATCTTAGTAGATACTACATTTACTTTCTCTTCACTATTAAGTTGGTTAATTGAAATCGTAGAAGTAGTCATTAAACAAAAAATTGAAAAAAGCAAAAAATGAAAAACTTTACTAATAACTCGCATAATCGAACCTCCAAAAATATTCTTTCGCTAAAAACAATTATATATATATAATTAGTATCTAATATAACTATACAACCTTTATATAATACACAATAATTTAATTTTAATATAATGTAATTTTATCCGATAGTATCTATATTTTTTAATTCTATGACAAAACTTCACACTTTAAATAAAAAAGATTGATAAAAAATAATTCTGGATTTATAAAATATTAATAATGAACATGTAAACTAAATAACTTCATGACAATTAAATAGATAACCAAAAAATGAATTCTGTCTGTAAAAAAGAAAGATAATTCATTAGTTCAAATTAAAACTGTAAATGTTTTTTTGAAATAGGCAAAAATGATATTATAAATGCCAATATGAAAAATCTAATAAAATATGTTTATTTTAAATAGGCAAAACCACTATCTAACGAAAATAGCAAAACAAAAGAAAACTTTGCAAAACTAAATTAGGTTACGCTACATCCATTTCTTAGTTGATTATGCTTACATTCAATCTTGTAACGAATGAGTTCGTTTCATTTTTTAAAAACGAATAATATTTTCAAAAACCTTTTAAATCTCAAAGATTTTTAAAATATTTATCTTTATATATAACTTTATTAAATATTATCTATATG
>JADIMY010000076.1 GCA_017694345.1 Candidatus Onthovivens merdipullorum
ACATAATCATTTTTACTAGATAAAGGAATTCTGCTATCTAAAAGTTCAATGACAAAATCAAAAATTTTTAAATTGTCGCTTATTTTATTAAGGGCTTTTTTCATATGCCCAGGAAACCAATTTATTTTTGTTTTATTTATTGACGAACTGTCACTATTCATATTTAAAACCTTTTATATAATAACAAATGTAAACACAACACATCGACTGATTAAATACTAGAAAACTACTAGTCAAATAAAATAATAGAAAAAAAGCTGCAATTTGCAGCCTTTTTAAACTATTTAAGTATTTGTTTGATTCTAGCAGCTTTACCACTTCTTTGTCTAAGATAGAAAATCTTGTGTCTTCTAACTTTACCTCTTTTAAGAACTTCAATACTTACAACATTAGGCGAATGAATCGGAAAAATTCTTTCGACACCAATTCCACTTGAAATCTTTCTTACAATAAATGTTTCAGCAATACCGCTTCCTCTACGAGCTAAGACGACTCCTTCAAAAGCTTGGTTTCTGCTCTTTCCATTTTCTGTAATACGAACTGATACTCTTACAGTATCACCACTTGAAAATTGTGGAATGTCTGTTCTTAATTGGGTAGCGGTGATTTCTTTTACTAAGTTAGTATTCATCTTTTACCCTCCATAATCTTTCACTTGATGTTCATATATTTCAAATTACAGCGGAACATCCGTAACACTTGATGTGCTCAATTATTTTATTTACATAATATTTAAAAGTCAATAAAAATTATCAGCCTGTAAAGTAAAAATACTTGACACTTATCTATAAATTAATATAATTATTCTTGCTTATGGAGGTAAATTTATGGCTGTTAAATTAAGATTAACTAGACAAGGAAGACATGAATCACCATTTTACAGAATTGTAGCTGCTGATAGTCGTTATACTCGTGATGGTAGATTTATTGAACAAATTGGATATTATGATCCACAAAAAGGTATTTCTAGTGCAATAATTAACGAAGAAGCTGCTATTAAATGGATTAACAATGGTGCTCAATATAGTAATACCTTAAAATCAATCTTAACTTCTAAAGGTATTATTGCTAAAGCAAAAGAAATAAGGATTAAATAAATATGGATTACATTAAATTAATTCACACAATAATTGATCCATTTGTTAAAGATCCAAGTGCAATCATCATTACTCAAGTACCACAAGAAAATGAAAATGATTTAACTTTTGACATTGCTAGTAATAGTGAAAACACTGCTCATTTAATTGGAAAAAAAGGTTGTGTTGCTACCGCTGTTAGAGAAATCGTTTCCATTGCTGGAAAACTTGAAAAGAAAAGAATTCACCTTAAATTTGAATCTTTTGATGAAGATGAAAAATAATTAATGGAACTATTAACTGTTGGAAAAATAGCTCAAACATTTGGAATTAAAGGAGAAGTTAAAGTTTATGTAACTTCTTCTTTTTCTTCTATCCGTTTTAGAAAAGGGAATACATTATTAATTAAAGATGATTTAAATAATAATGTTTCTTTAGAAATCGAAAACGCTTATCGTAAAGATGCTAATTTTTATATTGTAAAATTTAAAGATTTTGATGATGCTAATCAAAGCGAAGAATTAAAAAGCAAAGAACTTTTCGCAATTAAAGATAATAATATCTTAAAAGAAAACGAATATTTTTATAGCGATTTAATAGGTTTAAACTGCTTTGATGAAAATAATAATCCGATTGGAAAAGTAGTTAAAATTGAAGAATTTCCTGCTCAAATTACACTTCGTATTTCGTTTAATAATAAAGAATACTTTGTGCCTTTTAATGATTTTTTTGTTAAAGAAGTTAGTATAAAAAATAAAACTTTAATAATTCATTTAATTCCTGGATTAATATGAAAATTATCATCTTAACCTTATTTAAAGAAATGTATGATTCATTTCTTTCTAGTTCGATTATTGCTCGAGCAATTAGTAAGAAACTTGTAGAAATTAAACTCGTAAACTTTAGAGATTACACTAAAGATAAATATCATCGTGTGGACACTCCTCCAACCGGAGGCGGGGCTGGTTTAATTTTAAAATGCCAACCAATATATGATGCATTAATTAATAATTCATCTTCTAAAACTCATAAAATAGTTTTGACACCTCGTGGAAAAACTTTTAATCAAGAAAAAGCTATTGAGCTCTCAAAACTTGACGAAATATTAATTTTATGTGGACATTATGAAGGAATCGATGAAAGACTTTATAAATACTTCGATGAAGAAATTTCAATTGGAGATTTTATTTTAACAGGCGGAGAAACCGCTTCATTTTGTTTAATTGATGCTATTACTAGATTAATACCAGGTGTGATTAGTGATGAAAGTACATCGTTAGAAAGTTTTGATAATAATTTACTTGAATATCCTCAATATACAGAACCATATGAATTTAATGGGGATAAAATTCCTGACTTACTCTATTCTGGAAACCATAAAGAAATAGAAAAATATCATCAATATCAGAGATTAATTCAAACTAAAAAATATCGTCCTGATTTATTTGCTAAATATAAATTAACAAAGGGCGATATTAAGTTATTTAAAGAAAAAGAAGAAAATAATATCACTAAAAGTGAAAAAGATGCAATGAAAAAAGCTTCAAAATTTATGAAAAATAACTGAGTTTTGCGGGGTTTTATTTAAAAGGAGGAAATTTTCCGCCTCTTTTTGAAAAAGAAGAAAATTGTTTTGCAAGCATTTTACTTTGCTCATACTTTTTTAAAACTTTATTTACATCAGCAACAGTTTTGCCACTACCATTAGCAATTCTTTGTTTTCTACTATATTTTAAAATTTCCGGATGCATTTTTTCTTCATTAGTCATTGAGTTAATTATGACTTCAAAATTTTTCATTTCGATCTCAGCATTATTAAGTTGCTCTTTACTAACCTTTGGCATTCCAGGAATCATACCAAGTAAAGAACTTATACTACCCATTTTTTTAACCTGCTTAAGTTGATCAAGCATATCTATTAATGTGAAGTTACCTTTTTCAAGTTTATTCATCGCTTTTTTAGCTTCTTTTTCATCAATCGTATCTTGCACTTTTTCAACTAAAGAAATGACATCACCCATTCCTAAAATTCTACTTGCCATTCTGTCTGGATAAAAAATATCTAAATCAGTAACTTTTTCACCAATACCAATGAATTTAATTGGTACACCTGTTACTTCTTTAATTGATAAAGCAGCACCACCTCTAGAATCGCCATCAAGTTTAGACATAATTGTACCAGTTAAACCTAGTGTCTCATTAAATGTTTTAGCAACATTTACACTATCTTGACCAGCCATTGCATCAGTTAAAAGTAATATTTCATCAGGTTTAACTTCTTCTTTAATTCTTTTTAATTCATTCATTAAAACTTCATCAATTTGAAGTCGACCAGCTGTATCTATAATTAAAACATCATCATGGTCATTAAAAGCTTTTTCTTTTGCTTTTAATGCGATTTCTACTGGATCAACTTTATTTCCTAAACTAAAAAATTTAACATCAATTTTTTTAGCAATTTGCTCAAGTTGATCTATTGCACCAGGTCTATAAATATCACAAGCAGCTAACATAACTTTCTTATTTAATTTATTTTTCATTAAGTAAGCAAGTTTACCAGCAGTTGTTGTTTTACCACTTCCTTGTAAACCAACAAGCATAATAATTGTTGGCTTATTTTTATTAAATTTTAATTCACTACTATCGCTGCCGAGTAAATTTGTTAATTCATCGTTAACAATTTTTATAACCATTTCGCTTGGATTAAGTTGAGTATAGACTTTTTCACCGATTGCTTTTTCTTTTATATCATTCACAAACTTTTTAACAACTTTAAAGTTAACATCAGCATCGAGTAAAGCAACTCTAATTTCTTTCAAAATAGAATCCATATTGGATTCAGTTAAACGAGCTTCGCCCTTTAAAGTTTTAAATATTCGTTTAAATTTTTCTGTTAAATTTTCAAATGCCATTATAGATTACCTCAATTAACTTCTTTTTAGTTTCTTCATCAAGATTAAGTTTATTTATTTCTTCTTTAATATTTTCTAGTTTTTTATTTAATTTTAATTTCTCTTCATAATTATCAAGTTTTAGTTTTACTCTTTTTAATAAATCGTTGATAGCCGATCGAGAAACATCTAAATCACTAGCTATTTCACTAAGTGACAAATTATATATAAAATATTTATCAGCAATTTCTTTTTGCTTATTAGTCAATAAATTTTTATATAAATCATATAAATCGTTATAATAAGAAAATTCAATTAATTCGTTCTTCATCTTCGTAAATTAATTCCTTACATAATCCATATAAATATTTATTGAGATCAAATTCTTCTAAATCTTCCATTTTTTCACCTAGACCAATAAATTTAACAGGAATATTTAGTTCATCTTTAATCGCTAAAATTATTCCACCTTTACTAGTTCCATCCATTTTCGTTATAACTATTCCATCAACATCTATTAAATCTTTAAAAGCTTTAGCCTGTAAAACTCCATTTTGTCCAGTTGTGGCATCGATTATTAAAAAGCAATCAATTGAGGTATCAATTTCTTTTTTAATAACTCTTTTAATTTTAGCAAGCTCGTCCATTAAATGGCTCTTATTTTGTAACCTACCAGCTGTATCAATAATTATTAAATCATAATTATTATTTTTACCATATTTAACCCCATTATAAGTTACACTAGCAGGATCTTCATTGTCTTTACCAGTAATAATCTCAGTATTTAATCTATTAGCCCAAACTTCTAATTGTTCTTTAGCACCAGTTCTAAATGTATCGGCAGCAACTAACAAAACTTTTTTATTCATTTTTAAATAACGATAAGCAAGTTTAGCAATTGTGGTGGTTTTTCCAACCCCATTAACTCCAACAACTAAAAGTACTTTTGGCACATTTGTAAAATCAATATCTTTAAAATTTTTATCTTCATCGTTTTTATAATAATTATTAAACATTTTAGTGATTAATAATTCGTTAATTTCATTAGTATCAGTAATTTTTTCTTTTTTTATGGTGTCGACTAAATCTTCGATTAAATTCATCGTAAAATCAACGCCACAATCCGCTTCAATTAGAATTTCTTCTAAATTTTCAAAATATTCTTGAT
>JADIMY010000077.1 GCA_017694345.1 Candidatus Onthovivens merdipullorum
AACTTATATAGCTTTACTTATTACTTCTCCATATTTAATTTATTTAATTATTTATGCGATAAATGATTTATTTAATAATGGGAATATGGCTTTAATTGCTAGTGTTATCCCTGGAATTATTCCTATTTTTGATATTTTAATCGTTATTTTATTTTCAAGTGTTATTAATAGTAGTGCTTCGACTTTAATTTCTAACGAAAAATATATGATTAGAATCTGTAAAATTATTCCAGTAAGTTATTATAAACAAGTAATCGCTAAATTATTAGTTCCTTTTATTTTAGGGACTTTATCGTTACTTATTACTGTTATAACTTTAGTTTCGACTAGTTTAATTAGTTTTACTAATGGCTTAATTTCTTTTACTTTAGCTTTATTTTTAGTTTTATCTAATTTGATATTTGGGGTTTATAAAGATCTTAAAAAACCTAATTTTATCGATAATTCTAATTCGAATAATTTAGCTAGTGGAGTGCTTTATTGTTTAATTGTTCCACTTATTATTTTATTAATTGATTTAATTATAATTTTAATCTTTTATGGGTTTAAAATTGATGCGACTAATTTATTTACGATTTGTATAGTAATAGATGTAGTTATAGTCTTTATTTTATTTATATCTTCTTTAATTAATATTAAAAGAAAAGTGGATCGTTACTTTAATTTAATCGAGGTTAATTGATATGAAAAATAAAATTTTACTTTTATTACTGATAATTCCCTTTGCGATAGTTTTTATTGTCTTTTTATCAACTGATGTTTTAATAGTTAATGTTAATACTGATATTGAAGGGATAAGCTGGAAATATTTAGAAAATGAAGGCATTTTAATTGGAGAAAGATTAGATTTAGAAGCCGAAGGTATTTTTCCTAATGGCTATATTGAAAATGAAGGAAATGATTTAGTTTGGGTAAGTGAAGATACTAATATTGCTTCAATTCATAAGGAAGATGATAAATATTATTTAATTGGGAAAAATGATGGTGAAACAAAAATTACTTGTAGTAATGAAAAAGGAAACGTTAGTAGATATTTTAATTTAATAGTTTCTAGTGGTCCAACGATTATTATTAATGATGCTAAATACTCTAATAGTGGTAATAGTATTAGTGGAATTAATTATTATGGTGAATATGATTTTGATGATAATTTTAACAAAATCCCTGCAAAAACCTCATTAAATATTAGTTTTATTGGTTTAGATGAAAATAGATATAGCTATAGAATTATAGGAAATGAAGAAGAAGTTTTAATTAGTGATAATAATGAAATTACCTTTTTAGATGGGGGAGAAATTAAAGTTAGTGTTTTAATTAATGGGACTGAGATTTCTAAAGATTACACTTTTAATATCATTAAAGATGGAGTAAATGTTTATGATTTTTATGATTTAATGCACTGCACTAATTTATCGAGCGATGGAGAAATCGTTGTTTTAAAAACAAATTTAGTGAGTAATTCTTTTTTAACTAATCCAAATAATCAAAATATCATTAATCAAAATAAAGATATTTATCAAGTTTTTGGCGATAACTCTTTAACTAAAGTTAATAAAGATGGACAGGAACGATTAAATTTTGATGATTTTCTATATAAATTTACTTCAACTTTTAGTACTGATTATATCGATGCTTTTAATGAAGAATATAAAAATGATAATAGTGTAAATAAATTAACTAAAGAAGTTTTAGTTGGTGTTCATATTCAAAAAGATTTTTATGGTAACGGATTTAATATTAATTTAAATAATTTAGTATTTCCTAGTTCAATTCCTACAAGTATTGAAGGAAGTAATATCTATTTACCTAGCGATGTCGATTACTTTAAAGGACCTTTAATTTATTACGCTATTAAAAGTAATGGTGGAGAATCAATTGTTGAAGTTTATGGACAAGATAATATTGGGTTTTATATAGATGGTAATAATATAACAATTGATGATGTTATTTTTTCTAATGTTGAGCAACAAAATGTTTTAAATAATTATATTTACGCTGGAACTGTAGTTGAATTAAATGGCGATAATATCACTTTAAAAAATTCAATATTTGAAAATGGAAGAAATGTCGTTAGAGATTTTGCTACTTTAAATAAAGAAACGATGGATTCTACTAATGAAAATATTTTAATCGATAACTGTTTACTTAGAAATAGTCGAGAATTTTTACTTAAAGTTGGTTCTAATAGTTTTGAAAAATTAAGTGATCTAGAATATAGCGCATTAAGTTCATCTTTAAAAAATAATATGAATAATATTTTAGATAATGCCTTTAAGTATTTAAGTGGTTATCACTATACTGGAAATGAATTAACTAAAGACGAAATTAATGATTTACTTAATGATTGTCTTAGAGTAAGTCAAATTTATGATGGAGATAGTGATAAATCTTTAAATACTGATCCTAGTTTATATAGTGGTTCTAGTAAAATTAAAGATGAAGAGAGTAATTTAATTTATACAGGTAGTACAACCATAAAAGATACGTATTTTTCTAAAGCAGGATTATTTTCTATTTCTTTAGACTCGATGTTTGATGGAAGTGTTTTATATGGTAAGCAACCTAATAGTTTAATCGAAGTAATTAATAATACTTTAAAATCGATTACTCCTAATGTTGGTGGAACAAGTTATCCAACGATACTTAAATTAAGTGGAGATACTAGATTTTATGATTGGAAAGATATTTCTAATGTCGATTCGAGTTCTTTAATTGGTGGAACTGGGTATAATGAAAATAATGTTCGAGATTATTTTCCTTTAGAATCTATTATTAAAGATTATATAAATGAACATCCTTCTTTAGCTCACACTAGAAGCGATGGAAGAACTTTTGTTAATGGGGCAATTGCTTATTATGGAGGAGGGTTTAATTTTTCTAAATTAGATATAAGTGAATTAGTTAATAAAGATTTATTTAATTTAGTTAATGATGAACCTACTGATATTGAAGCAAATTTATTCACTTATTTTGCTTTAAATCCAAGTGAAGTAGCTACCATTAGATTAATTCAAGGATGTATTCCTTTTGCTAGTGGATTTAATTCTTTTAGATTTAATTTATACCATAATGCTAGTTCAATTGGTGCAAAATCTAGTGATTTATATAGTGAAACTAGTAGAGATGGAAATATAGTAATTAATATAAATGACTTAAAAAATAGGGCGTAAAGAATTTAATTGAACGTCTTTTTCTAGTAAAAATTTTAATTATCGATATAATAACTAACCGAAGACTTAGTCTTCATTTTTAAATACAGAAAAAATAATTCTGGGAGAATTGTTGGTATGAAGATAAAAAAGAGTTTGTGTTATCAATTTTTAGTGTATTTTCTAAAAACCTTGATTCATCATTTTTTGGTTACCATATTCATTAAGTATAGATAAAAATATTATTTTGACAATTTGTGTTATTTTACTAATAATTTCGTGTTTCTTTTTATTTTTAAGTTTATTTAAAAAGCAATTATAAAAAGGATTTAATTCCGCGCTTTTAAGTATTGCTTTACTTTGCTCATTAATTAGCACAATTTGCTTTTTTATATCAAAAGAAGATTTATCCATCAATGGAAATTCAAATTTAATTATTTCAACTCAATCTTCCATATACACCAACTATTTTAGGAGTAGTTGAAGTTATTTATACTTCGTTTATTTTAATAAGTTTAATATTTAATAGTAATTATTATAGTAAGATTGAGTTAGATGATTCAGTTGATAATTTTTCTTCTAATCTACATAAAATTAATGATTTAGAACAAAATAGAATAAATTTATTAATTATTGGAGCAAAAAGAATAAAACAAATTAGAAAGGATTATATTAAAGGTTATATCACTAAAGAAAATTACGATAATGAACTTCAAGATATTATTAGAGATATAAAAGATAATCTCTAAATTTGATATAGAAAAATTAGTAAATCACTATTAAAATATAGTTATATCTAAAGGAGATTTTTATATGGCAAAGACATATGAATTAGTACTTATTAGACATGGTGAAAGTGAATGGAATAAATTAAATTTATTCACTGGTTGGACTGATGTCGATTTAAGTGAAAAAGGAAAAGAAGAAGCTACTAATGGTGGTAAACTTCTTAAAGAAGGTGGATATCATTTTGATGTCGCTTACACTAGCTATTTAAAAAGAGCAATTCATACTTTAAATAGAGTTCTTGAAGCGATGGATGAAGAATATATTCCAGTTATTAAAACTTGGAGATTAAATGAAAGACATTATGGAGCTTTGCAAGGATTAAATAAGGCTGAAACTGCTGAAAAATATGGCGAAGAACAAGTTAAGATTTGGAGAAGAAGTTATGATGTTCAACCTCCAGCTTTAAAAGAAGATGATCCAAGAAACCCAGCTTTGCAAAGAGCTTATCAAGGTGTAGATAAAAAAGATTTACCTTTAACTGAATGTTTAAAAGATACTGTTGCTAGAGTTGTTCCTTATTGGGAAGAAGTTATTAAAAAAGATATAATTGCTGGTAAAAAAGTAGTTATTGCCGCTCATGGTAATAGTTTAAGAGCTTTAGTTAAATATTTAGATAAAATTAGTGATGACGATATCGTTGGAGTTAATATTCCTACTGGTGTTCCACTAGTTTATGAACTTGATGAAAACTTTAATGTTTTAGAAAAACATTATTTAGGTAATCAAGATGAAATTAAAAAGGCAATGGAAGCTGTTAAAAATCAAGGAAAAGCTAAATAATCTAACTTATTAATTTTTTAATTATGGCGTTTTCAATTACTGATTTAATAATCATTTTAATAATTCTTATATTTACTGTTATAGGATTTGTTAGAGGTATATTTTCTAAATTACTTGGTTTAATTAGTTTTGTTAGTGCTTTAATCATTGCTTATTATATCGCTAGTCCAATTTCAAGTTTATTAGTAGGAACTTCATTTTATAATTCAATTGTTGGATCTATTGGTAGTAGTTGGGCTAGTACCATCTTTTTAATAGTTATTGGTTTAATTTGTTTTATTATTATTTATATTGTATTAAGAATATTAAGTAAAACTATTATTTTAGCTATTAATAAAGGTAAGATTTTAGGAGCTATTAATAAACTTATCGGTGGAGTTTTTGGACTGATTATTGGAATCTTTATTGCGACGATTTATTTACTTATTTTTTATGGATTAGCAAAAGTTGATCCAGGAATTGGAGCATTTTATGTTGAAGATTTAGCTATTAATTCTAATGACTTTACTTTGAGTAAATTAATGCTTAAATCGATTATGAACCTATTTGGTTCAATATAAAATTTAAATTAGTAGAAAATAAAAAAGCACCGAGCAATTCGGTGCTTTTTTAAATTCATAATAAACTTTTTTATTTAGCGTTTTTAGCAATAGCGACTAAATCTTTAAAGCCAGCTTCATCGTGAATTGCGATTTCACTAAGCATTTTTCTATTGATATCGATTTTATTTACTTTTAAACCGTGCATAAATTTAGAATAGGAGATATCGTTCATTCTGCAAGCAGCATTGATTCTTCTAATCCAAAGTTTTCTAAAGTCTCTTTTAATATTTCTTCTATCAATATAAGCATACATATGTGAACGCATAACCTGTTCACGAGCTGTTTTAAATAGAAGGTGTTTACTACCAAAATAACCTTTAGCTTGTTTTAATATTTTCTTTCTTCTTTGATGTGTTTGTGGACCACCTTTAACTCTCATCGTTATCTACCTCCTTATCCTTGAATTAGATATTTTACTCTCTTCATATCGCTAGCGCTTACTGAAGTTTGTTTTCTTAAATGTCTCTTTTGTTTGTGGGTTTTGTGTGGAGCAAGATGAGAAACATAAGCATGATGTCTCACAACTTTACCAGTGCCTGTAACTTTAATTCTTTTTGTTAAGGCCTTTTTAGATTTCATTTTTGGCATAAATTTCCTCCTCTTTCTACTTTTTAATTTTGCTTGCAAGAGTGCAAGTAAGCCATTTTCCATCGAGTGATGGAGCTTTTTCAATGACTGAATAGTCTTTAACGTAGTCGATAAATTTATTTAGAACATCTTCACCTACTTCGACATGAGTTAGTTGACGACCTCTAAATCTTACGCCGACTTTAATTTTGTTTCCATCTTGAAGGAAACGAATAGCAGCTTTGACCTTTGTTTGAATGTCATGTTCACCAATTTGTGGAGTCAATTGAATTTCCTTTATCTCAATTATTTTTTGATTTTTTTTAGCTTCTTTAGCTTTCTTTTGGGCTTCGAAACGATATTTGCCATAATTGATAATTTTGCAGACTGGTGGATTGGCATTAGGTGCTACACACAATAAGTCTAAATCATATTCTTCAGCTTTTTTTAAGGCTGCAAAGCGATTCATTTTTCCTAAAGATTCACCGTTAGGTCCAATGACAAGCACTTCTTTAAAATGAATTTTTTCATTTACGATATCACTATTTTGTTTATCGTTTTTACGATTTTTATCCTGTTGTGGATTTTGAAAGTTTGCTATAGTTTTTTCCTCCTAAATAAAACGGACGCAAGTAGTTGCGCCCGTTAATTGCTCTTAATAATTTAATTCATTAATAGTAGTGATTTACCAATTAATTTAATTAATCTGGTGAGAAGCAGGCGCTCTTCTTTCTACGTTCTTTAATATTGTAATATTTTTTAGATTAATTTCAACTATTTTTTTAAGTTCCTAAAGATTAAATCAAAGTAAAGCTGCTTTTTCCCAATTTCTTTTCCATCGTAATCTATTTTTTTGATAAATTTATTTAAATTCTCGTATAAAGAAGTAGAAGTTGAGTTATTTACGATATTTAAAATATTGAAGTATTTAGTTTTAGCAATATCCATTAATTGATAAAAATTGTAATTTTGTTTTTTTAAATTGTTTGTTGGATCTAAGTAGTAAGAATGCTTAGTATTAAGATAGTCAATATCTAGTAGTTTTTTAGTAGTAGGGGTAGCAACAGCTAAAGGAGCACTTAATGGTAAAAATTTTTCAAGTAAGGACTTTTTGTAGCTAAATTTTGAATATAAAACTCGATAGGTTAATCTCATTCTTTTATAAGCGATATAAAAAGTTTTATTGTCTATATAATTTATTTTAAAAACATCTTTTAATAAACAAGCCATCATTTTAGAAACTTTTAAAATATCTTCTTTTTTATTTTTGATAGAATTAGAAGGGCTTATCTTAATGTTAAAATGATTAACAATCAATCGATCGATTGATGACTCAATATAAGCATGAGTAAAAAAATAAAATTTATGATTATTATCATTAGGAGTAACAAAACCTGATTTATAAAATATATAAGGATGACAAGTAGAATCTAAAGCATAGTGAGCGATATATCCTTTAAAATAAGACATTAAGGTAGTATCAAAATTATGGTTTTTAATATATTCATATAAATAGGTAAATACTCTACTAGGGTCATAATCATGAAGCAAAGTGCCGATATTTGTTATTTCTTTGGTATTTTTTCTTTTAATTAATCCATAAGGAAAAAAGAAATAAGGATCTGGACCTTGCGTTCCTAAATAAATAATATTATTTGTATCTTTTTCAATATTTTTTATGAATGCATAATGAGTTAAAATACTTGGCATAATTAATAAAATACTTCAGATTTGCAGGCTTTTTACTTAATTTAGAACTTTTTTAAACTATGTGCACTGATAGAATAAACTAGTTTTCTAGGGACTAGTCTTAAAGCAAAAATCATTAATTTATTTTTAAAACCAATAATTTTTAATGGCTTCTTTTTCTTTAAAGCTTTTAAAGAAATTAAAGCAGCTTTTTCACTACTAATTGGTTTCATCTTTTTAAAAGTAAAATCATTTTTAGCGATATTTACAAAATTACTTTTAAATGGACCTGGACAAATACATGTCACATTAATATTATATTTTTTAAGTTCATAATATATAGCTTCACTTAAAAGTAAAACATAAGCTTTACTTGCGTGATATGTTGCCATATATGGACCAGCCATAAAAGCAGCAATAGAAGAAATATTTAAGATATTACCTTCACGATATTTTTTCATATCATCTAAATAGACATTAGAAAAATAAGTTAAAGCATTAATATTAACTTCATTCATTTTAAGTTCAAAGTCAATATCCATATCGACAAAATCAGTACGATCTCCAAAACCAGCACTATTTATTACAAAGTTAATAAAATAATTTTTCTCTTTCGTGTATTTATATATTTTCTCGAGATTTTCTTTTATAGATAAATCATAAGCTAATATTTCTATCTTTATCTTATCGTTAATCTTAGTAATTTCTTCTTTTGCTTTATTTAATTTCTGTAAATTTGAAGCTACAAGTAGTAAATTTTTATTTTCTTTAGCAAGTAAGATACTAAGATCTTTTCCTAAACCACTACTAGCACCTGTTATTAAACAAAATTTTTCCATAAATCCTACCTTTTATACTTATTATAAGATAAATATCTATTGAAATACTAAAGAAAAATTATTATTATAGAGGAGACTTAAATAAGTCAATCCGAAAGGGTGCCAATAGGCATCTTTATTTTTTATAGGGGGTAGTTAATGCTAGAATTAATAGTTGTTAAAGAAAAAATTAAAGATTTATTATCTAACAATGGTTATTCTTTAGAGACATTTAATTTTAAAAAGAAAAATGGAGTTGATACTTTAGAAATTGTTATCGATCGAGATCAAGCTATTTCTATGGAAGATATCGTAAATGTTTCTAATATTATTAGCGAATTTTTAGATTTAAACGAATTTACTGATAATCCTTATAATTTAGATGTATCAAGTTTAGGTGCAGAAAAACCTATTAAATTAGAAAATATTGATAAAGCTTTAAATAAATATATCTATGTTCATTTAACTAATCCAATTGATGGATTAAATTCTTATGAAGGGGATGTTAGTGAAGTTAATGAAGATACTATTACATTAAAAATTAAAAATAAAACCCGCTATAAAGAAATTAATATCAACAAAAATAATATTGATAAATGTCATTACGCAATAAAATTTTAGGAGAATTACAATATATGGCTAAAAGAACTAAAGAATATGATGCAAAAGCTTTCTTAAAAGCTTTTGAGGAATTAGGAAGCAAAAACGGAGTATCTCGAGAAGTTATTCTTGATGCTTTAAAAGAAGCTTTTAAAATTGCTGTTACTAAAAAGTTAGAAGATGAAGACCGCATTTTTATTAGACCAACTGATAAAGTAGTAAAAAAAGTAGAAACTAAGTTAAACGATGCTCTTGTTAGATGCGATATCGATTTAGAAAAAGGAACAATTGGAATTTATCGTCAATTTAAAGTTGTTAATGATGACGATATTGAAGATGATTTTATTGAAATTGGTTTAACTGAAGCTAAAGAAAAAGATCCTAATTTAAAAATAGGTGATTATTACGAAGAACCTTTTGATTTAAAAACATTTACTCAATATGATGTTAGTAGATTTAAAACTGCTTTTACTCAAAAATTATCACAAGCTGAAAAAGCTGCTTTACTTGAGATTTATAAGAGTAAAGTTCATGAACTAGTTACTGGAACTGTTGAAAAGGCTGATCAACATGGAGTAATTGTTAATTTAGGTAGAACAAGTGCAACTTTATATAAAGAAGATTTAATTGGTAATGAAACATTTAAACCTGGAGATAGTATTAAAGTTTATATTCAAGATATAAGCGATAGCACTAAATCAAAATCAGATAGTTTAATTAGAATTTCTAGAAGTTGTCCTGGTTTCTTAGAGAAATTATTTGAAAACGAAGTCCATGAAATTTATGATGGCACTGTTAAAATTGAAAAAATTGCTCGTAAAGCTGGTGTAAGAAGTAAAGTTTGTGTTTCTAGCAAAGCTGAAAATATTGATCCAAGCGGTGCTTGTATTGGTCAAAATGGTAATAGAATCCAAGCAATTGTTTCTCAACTTGGTAACGCTAGAGATTCAAAAGAAAAAATTGATGTTATTACTTATCACGATAATTTAGGATTATTCTTATCTGAATGTCTTAAACCTGGTGTAATGCTTGGTGCTAATATCGATTACGAAAATAAATCTGCTGTATGTATTACTCAAGATGGTACAAGTGGCTTAGCAATTGGTTCAAAGAAAATTAATTTATTTTTAACTAAACAATTAACTGGGTTAGTTAATTTAGAAATTAAAGATGAATCAGAAGTCCCAGATTTAGAATATACCACTGTTGAAGAATTTGCTATTCAAGCTCGTGAAGAAGAAAAACGCAAATTTAGAGAAGAATCTCTTAAACTTCATAATAAAGATAATAGTATTAAAAAGACTGTTACTGAAGAAACTAACTTTACTGATAAAGATGAATATGAAGAAGATTATGATCAGCTTCCAGTAGAAGATGTGGTTACTGAAAAAGAAAATGTTGAAACTACTAATGAAGTAAATGAGCCTGAAACTAAAGTAGAAGAAACTGAAAAAGTTGAAGAGCCTGAAGTTAAAGTTGATCCAGCTCCTAAAAAGGTTGTTGAACCAATTGAAAAAGCTGAAGTTAGAACAACAACAACTCTTGAATCACTTGAAAAATCTTTAGAAGAAGAAAAACAAAAAGAAAAATCTAAAGAAGCAAGTAAATCTAAGAAAAAGAAAGACCATAAAGAAAATAAAGACGCTCACGAAGAAAATGAACCTAAAAAAGAAGTCAAGAAAATGGCAATTTATACCGATGAAGAACTTGCTGATTTCGATGATGAATTAGACGAAGAAGATAGCGCTGAAGACGAAGAAGATTATAGCGAATACGATAGCGATTCTTATTACGATAATTAATTAGAGGTATCAATATGAAAAAAGTTCCATTAAGAAAATGTTTAGTCTCTAACACCATTTATCCTAAAATGGAACTTTTTCGTGTTGTTAGAACACCAGAAAATCAAGTAATTTTAGATATCACTGGTAAAGCAAATGGTAGAGGTGCCTACATTCATAAAGATATTGATTCTATTGAAAAAGCCCGCAAATCTAAGGTATTAAATAAGAATTTAGGTATTGAGGTACCTAATGAAATCTATGATCGAATGTATCACTTTTTAGATGTATAGAGGAGGTAATTATGAAAAAGAAAAATGATGAAAGAGTAAGTAATATAAAACAAGTAGATTCTAAATCTAATAAAGATTATGCAAAAGTTAATGGAGGAGTTTTTGTTTTTACTAAATCTATAACAGTAGGGGAACTCGCTAAATCTTTAAATGTCAGTGCTAGTGATATTATTAAAAAACTCTTTTTAAAAGGAAAAATGGTAAATATCAATCAGTATCTCGATGATGATACCATTGGTGAACTTTGTTTAGAGTTTGGCTATGATTTTAAAAAAGAAGAAACAGTTAATGAAGAAGATTTTGAAAAATTAACTTTTGAAGATAAAAAAGAAGACCTCGAGGAAAGACCACCTGTTGTTACTATTATGGGACATGTCGATCATGGTAAAACTACTTTAATTGATGCTATTAGAAATTCTAATTTAGCTGGCGAAGAATATGGTGGTATCTCTCAAGAAATTGGTGCTTATCAAAAATCATATAAAGGTAAAAAGATTACATTTATCGATACTCCAGGGCACAAAGCTTTTAGTGCGATGAGAATGAGAGGAGCTAGTGTTACTGATATCGTCGTTTTAGTTGTTGCTGCAGATGATGGGGTTATGCCTCAAACTATTGAAGCTATTGATCATGCTAAAGCTGCTAAAGTACCTATCATTGTTGCAATTAATAAGATGGATATGCCAGGAGCTGATCCAGAAAAAGTTATTAATGAACTTATGAAATACGATATTATCGCTGAAAAATATGGTGGAGAAAATATCGTTTGTGAAATTAGTGCTAAAAAGAAAATTGGAATTGATAATTTACTTGAAGCAATTTTACTTGAAGCCGAGATGCTTGAACTTAGAGCTAATCCAAAGCGTTATGCTTATGGAACGGTTTTAGAAGCAAATCTAGATAAAGGAGAAGGTGCAAAAGCAACTTTACTCGTTCAAAATGGAACCTTATATAGTTCTGATTATATTGTTTGTGGAACAAGTTATGGTAAAGTTAGAAGAATGACTAATGAACATAGTCAAATTTTAAAAGAAGCAACTCCAAGTACACCAGTTAGTGTTATCGGTTTAAGCGAAGTCCCTCAAGCTGGCGATCACTTTATGGCTTTTCCTACTGAAAAACAAGCTAAAGAAATCGCTAGTAAAAGACAACTTAAAAAACTTGAAGAAGAAAGAGCCTCAAATAATGGTGTTACTAGCTTAGATGATTTATATAAAAAGATTAATGAAGGCTCATTAACACAAATTAATATCGTTTTAAAGACCGATACTACAGGTAGTGCTGAAGCTTGTAAATCAAGTTTAGAAAAATTAAGTAATGACCAAGTAAAAGTTAATGTTATTAGAGCAGCAAGTGGTGGAATTACTGAAAGTGATATTTTACTTGCTAAAGCTAGTGGTGCTTTAATTTATGGATTTAATGTCCGCCCAACTGGTTTAGTTAGAAAAAAAGCTGAAGAAGATAAAGTTGAAATTAGACTTCATCGAATAATTTACGCTTTAATTGAAGAAGTTGAAGATGCAATTAATGGTTTAACTAAAAAAGAAGAAGTTGAAAAAGTTGCTGGTCAAGCTGAAGTTAGAAATATCTTTAAGGTCTCCAAAGTTGGAACAATTGCTGGAAGTTATGTAACCGATGGAGAAATTCACCGTGATGGTTTATGTAGAGTTATTCGTGATGGCGTAATAGTTTATGAAGGAAAAATTGAAACTTTAAGAAGATTTAAAGATGATGTTAAAGTCGTAAATAGCGGCTTTGAATGTGGTATTAAAATTTCTAATTTTAACGATGTTCATGAAGGCGATATCATCGAAAATTACGAAATGGTCGAAAAAGAATAAATATGGCAAATCAAGTTGAAAAAATAAAAGCGAATATTTCAAAAAATATTCGCGAAATTATGCAATACGAACTTGAAGTTCAAGGTTTAGATTTTTTTACAGTTACAGATATTGAAGTGAGTAGTGATCATTCATACGCTAAAGTTTATGTTAGTTTTTTAGCTAATCCACAAAAAAATATTGAAAAATTAAATAAAGTTAAAGGATTTGTTAGAAAAGCTTTAGCTAGTAGAATTAAATTAAGAAGAACTCCAGAAATTAATTTTGTTTTAGATGATTCTTATTTAAAAGCAAAAAAAATTGAAGATATTTTAGAAAAAGAAAAGCTAGAATTAAAAAATATGGGGAAAGATAATAAATAATCTATTCAATAAAAGTTAAAGGGTTATACCTAGCGTATAACTCTTTTTTTAAGTCATTTAAAAATAAAGTTTTATATTCATCTTTTAAATTTAATGAATTTAATTTATAAACTCTATCTTTTAATTTAATAATTGAAGCAGTACCAATTGTTTTACCTTTTTCACAAATTAAAAATTTAAAAGATGAATAATCTATTTCACTATAGGATTCATTATTAAATATTTTATAGGTTATTAAATCATTAATTTCTTTAATTAGTCTATAACTTAAAGTAGTATTTTCAATTTGATGATCTTCATGCATGTAAAATATATCTAGTTTTTCTTTATTTTTAAGCATATTTAAGAAATTTTGTTTACTAGAAGGGTAAAGAGTATAGATATTATTTAAAATTTCTTTAATATGTTCTCTTTCAGTATGTTTATCATTAGGACAAACTATACCTAAAGTAGGAATATTTTCTTCCTTAATTAAAGTTTTAATTAAAGATTCACTAACATAAATAAATGGTCTAATGAAATTAATTTTTTCGTTTTCTAAAAGCATTTTAGGAGAAAATGTAGCAATTCTACCTCCATAAATTTCATTTAGAAAAAGCGTTTCAATTGCATCATCTTTATGATGAGCAAAGCTAACTTTAGTCACATTAATTGTGTTAGCGTATTTATTAATGATAGCTTTTTTCATTCTTGAACAGATTGAACATGGTAAATGAGTAAGCTTTTGTCTTTCTTTTTGAATTTTTAAAATTTCATAAACTTGTCTTTCTTTTAAGACTTTTAATTCATATCCTAAACTATTTACATAATTAATAATATTAGTAGGATTAAAGTTATCAAATCCTAAGTCAATCATTACAGGATATATTTCATAATTTGATTTAGCAAATTTCTTATAAAGATTTAAAGTGTAAAGTAGAGCCATACTATCTTTACCACCACTTATTCCTAAAACTATTTTATCGTTAAGTTCAATTAAATTATAATCTTTATCAGCTTTTCTAACTAAGGCTAAAATTTGTCTAATTGCTCGCATAGGTTTAGATTATAAAATAATTTACAATTTTTTCAAGTTTGATAAAATGTAATTTATTGAGGGTAATGTATGAAAAATAGCGGACTAGAATTTGATCCTATTGATTATTATCAAAAGATTTTAAAAGATGAAGTTAATGTTAATGCAACTAAACAAATTGAAGAATTAACAAAAGTTTCTAACATCGATACATCTGAAAATAAAATCTTAGCTAAAAAGGTTTATCAAGCAAAAAAGAAATTTGATGAACAAAGTAAGATTTTAAGTCGATATAAAATATTAAGAGGTTTTTTAATATTTTTATGTGTCGTTTGTTTTATTTTTGGAATAGTTGGTATTGTTTTGTTAGTCAATGATAATAGTAGTTTATTTCCAATACTAGCTACTACTATTGGATTTTCGGTTGGTTTAATATTACTTTTAATTATTTTATTAGTGCTAAATAAAAAAATTAAACATATTAATGATACGGTTTTAAGTTATCAAAAAGAATATAATAAGCAACTAGCTTTAGCACTTAATAATTTAGAAGGACTAAAAAATTTATTTAATTATCGACAATTTGTTAATCTTGTAAATAATTCAAATACGGTTATTTCTTTAGATTACGAAGTTAGTCAAAAGAAATTATTAATGTTAGAAAATATATATAATTTAAATTTAAGTTTTGATATTAATGAATCTATATTAGATGTTTATAGTGGAAATATTGAGAAAAATCCTTTTTTAAGAGTTTTACTTAATACACAAAAAATGAAAGATGTAACTTATACTGGAACTAGAGTTGTTTCTTGGACTGAAACTTATCGAGATAGTGAAGGTCATACTCATACTAGAGTCGAAAGTGAAACTTTAGTCGCTCATTATAGCGCACCAGCACCTTTTTATAGTGATAATTCAATTATAATTTACGGAAACGAAGCAGCTCCAAACTTATCTTTTTCTAGATTTCCTAGTGGAATAAGTAAGGAAGACGATGAAAAAGATATTGAAAAGTTTATTAAAAAGAAAACAAAAAAGATTGAAAAGAAAGCAGATAAAGCTATAAAAAAGGGAAAAAACTTTGTTAATTTAGCAAATACTGATTTTGAATCATTATTTGGAGCACTAAATAGAGATAATGAAACGGAATATCGTTTACTTTTTACCCCTTTAGCTCAACAAAATATGACTGAAATTATTACTAGTAAAGAACCTTATGGTGATGATTTTGCTTTTATTAAAAGAAAGAAGATTAATTTCATTTATTCTCGTCATAGTAGTAATAATATTAGATTTAACTATTACTATTTTTCTAATTACTTCGATTATGAAAAACTTAAAACTGATTATGTCACTATGATGAATAAAGAGTTTGCTAGTTTATATTTTGATGTTGCTCCAATTTTAGCTATTCCTTTATATCAAATGCATGAAGCTGGAATTTATGATCCTGCTTTAGAAAATGAACAAATCACTTTATTTGAAGCTGAAGCTTTTGTTAATCATATGGGAGAAAATTTATTTGCTCATTCTGAATCGACTACTCGCCAGGTTTTAAAAATAAGTAGACTTCATAATAATAAAGAAAGCGATGTCTTTAAAGTTAGCGCTCATTCTTTTAAAGCAGTTAGCCAAGTAGAAGTAGTTCCAGTAATGTGTCGAAATGGAAGAATTTATGATGTACCTGTTACGCGGTATCGATATGATCCTTTAGTTAAAGAGAGTAATGTTGCAATTACAAAGATTAAAGAAAACAAGAATTATTTAGCTAGCAATAATAATGATTCAACTATATATCGCTATCACGATTTTGCTAGTTGTATGTTAGGGGATAATGATTTAAATGAAGGTGAAGATACTTCATTTGTAAATAGTGTTAGAAACAAGTATAATTTATTTAAATAGTCTAGGAGGATTAAACTAATGGCTAATGAGTTAGATGAAATGAATGGACCTATTTCTCAAGAAGGTCGTGATGTTAATGTTATTCAAAAACAAATTCCAGTAAAAGTAGGCTGGGGTTCTAAATTTTTTGAAATAATTTTATGGTGTTTAGGAATTATTCCTGGCTTGATTTTCTTATTTATGAAAATTAATGCGAGAACTTATTTAAGAAAACTTCAACAAAAAATACAACATGATGCATCACAAATTGATAACTATTTAGAGCAAAGAGTTGTTATTTTACAAAATGCTGCTAGATTGCTCGATAAAGCAATTGATTTAGATAAAGATGTTATGACTAAAGTTGCTTTATATCGTGGAGGTGGATCAACTAACGACGATTTAAGAAACCAAACTTCACAAGAAGTCGATAAATTATTTGGTCAAGTTAATGTTGCTTTTGAACAATATCCTGATTTAAAAGCACATAACGAAATTGAAGAATGCTTAAGACAAAATAGTTATTTACAAAAAGAAATAACTGCTGCTAGAGAAGTTTATAATGACACTGTATATAAATGGAATAGCGATATTCAAGAGTGGCCTACTAAAATGATTGTTGCTGCTAAACTTGGTTATACTACAAGAATTCCATTTACTGCTAGTCAAGAAATTAAACAAAAAGCTAGAGATGTATTCTTTTAAATAAAAAATTAAAATCTTAAAAAGGGCATATAAAAGGCTCTTTTTAATTTTGCTAAAAAGATTAAAAATAGGTGTTTATGGGTGTAATTTATTTAAAAAGTATAAATGATTTAAAAGAAGTAGTTCCAGGTACTAATCTCGTATTAGGCCTATTTGATGGAGTTCATATTGGGCATTATCAATTGATTAATGCTGCTAGATATATGACTAAAGGATCTTTATCAATATTAACTTTTGATGTGTCTTTAAAATCTAATGATAGACAAGTTTTATTAAGTTTGGATGATAAAGTAAGAAAGTTTTTAGAGATGGGAGTAGATTATGTTTATGTCTTTATGTGTGATGAACATTTTAGAGAGATTAGTGCTGATGATTTTATAAATAATATTCTTAAAAAGTTTGCTCCTAATAAAATTTTTTGTGGTCCTGATTTTAAGTTTGGTTATAAAGCTCTTGGTAATGTGGATTTACTTAAACAAACTTTTGCTAATGTAGTTGTTTTAAATTATGTGAATGATTACGATGAAACAAAAATTTCTAGTAGTATTATTAAACAATATATTCGAAATGGTGAAATTGAAAATGCAAACCGCTTTTTAGGATATGACTATTATGTAAAAGGAATAGTAGTAAAAGGTAAGAAAAACGGTCATAAATTCGGGTTTCCTACAATTAATCTAGAACTTGTAGCAAATTATGTTATTCCTAAAGATGGAGTTTATATTACTAAAACAATTATTGGAAATAGAGTTTTTCCTTCAATGACGAACGTTGGAACTCATCCTACAATTGATGAACTTAGTAAGCCTCTTATTGAAACACATATATTGGGCTTTGATGAAAACATATATGGAGAAGAAGTTTCTGTTAAATTTTATAAAAAGATAAGAGACGAAATTCATTTTGAAAATATTGAAGATTTAAAAAATGAATTATATAAAAATGAACAAGAAGTAGAGAAATACTTTGAAATTACACTTTAGTAGAAATTTAGTATAAATCTAGTATATAATTAGTAATCTTTAAAAGATTTTTACATAAATTTTAGTTGTATTAGCAAAATTATTTTGTTAATATATTGATACTTTTTCCTAGGTATTAACCGTTGTCCAGATTAGTTCTTGGGTTAAAGCGTATTAAAATAGGAGGACAGAAAAATGGCATTATTAAAAGAAGAAAAGGCTGCTATCGTAAAAAAATTTGCTCAAGGCAAAAATGATACTGGTAGTACCGAAGTTCAAGTCGCTTTATTAACAAGCAAAATCAAAGCATTAACTGAACATTTAAAAGCCAATGATAAGGATAACAGTGCTAGACGCGCTTTACTTGTCTTAGTTGGTAAAAGAAAATCTCTTCTTGCTTACTTAGAAAGAAAAGATCGTGATGCTTATGCTAAATTAATTGCTGAACTTGGATTAAGAAAGTAAGATAACGACATTTTTAAAAAGATTCTATATAATATGTAGGATCTTTTTATTTTATGGAAAAAGCTTTTAGTAGTTTAAAATATTTCAAAAAACAATTAATATTAGGACCTCTATTTAAAGTTATTGAGGTCGTTTTTGAGTTGCTTACTCCGTTTTTAATGAAATATATCGTTAATGATGGAATTACTAATGCATTAAATGGAAATGGGGTTGGAAAAATTGTCTTTCCAGCCTTAATTATTTTAGGTTTTTGTATTTTTGGATTATGTTCAACATTAGTTTGCCAATATTTAGCAAGTATCGCTAGTCAAGGTTATGGTACGATACTTCGAAATAAAATTTTTAAAAAAGTAAATGAATTATCGATGAGTGATATTGAAAAATTTGGTAGAGGTAATCTTATTAATTTAGTTAACAATGACACTTCTAGACTTCAAAATGCTGTTGCAGTTTTGATTAGACTTGTTATAAGAGCTCCTGTTTTAGTTATTGGAAGTTTAATTTGTTCATTTATAATTGATGTAAAAATCGGTTTTATATTTTTAGCGATAATACCAATTGTTTCATTAATTTTAGCTTTAATTACTTATATTAATGGTAAGCAATATTTAAAAGTTCAAGAAAAAGTTGATGAAATTTCAACATATACTAATGATGGTATAAGTGGAACTAGAGTCATTAGAGCTTTCTCTAAAGAAAATGAAAATATTAAAAATTACGAGGCTAGAACTAAGGAATATTTTGATGAAACAAAAAAAGCTAATCTTATCTCAGCTTTAATTAATCCTTTAACATTTTTAGTTGTTAATATTGCGATTATTCTTGTTATTTATTTTGGTGGAGATTTTGTTTTAAAAGGAGATTTAACGGACGGAGATTTAGTTGCATTAATTTCTTATTTAAATCAAATATTAATGGCATTAATTGTTGTTAGCAATTTAGTTATTATTTTTGCTAAAGCTTTTAGTAGTAGCAAAAGAGTTAATTATTTATTTAGCTATGAACCTAGTGTTGTTAATGCTCCTATAATAAATGATAAGAATATTAAAATAGGGGAAGAACTGTTTTCTTTTAAAGGTGTTTCTTTTAAATATGTTGATGGAGAAAATGAAGTAATTTCAAATATTAATTTTAATATTAATAAAGGAGAGTTTGTTGGTATTATTGGAGGGACTGGCGCAGGCAAAACAACTTTAATTAAATTAATGGAAAGATTTTTTGATCCTACTAAAGGAGTCATTACTTTTAAAGGGGATAATATTAAAAAATACGATTTAAAAGATATTAGAAATGATATTTCTTTAGTAAATCAAAGAAATATCTTATTTAATGGAACGATAAAATCTAATCTTCTAATGGCAAAAAAAGATGCTACAGATGAAGAAATTATAAATTCATTAAGACTTGCTGAAGCCTATAGCTTTATTAAAGATTATGAAGATGGTATTAATCATCCAGTTTATGAAGGTGGGAAAAATTTTAGTGGTGGACAAAAACAAAGGATATCTTTAGCTAGAAGTGTTTTAAAAAATAGTGAATTATTGATTTTAGATGATTCAACTAGCGCTTTAGATTATTTAACTGATAAGAAAGTTAGAGATAATATTTTACATATTAAAGATATTACTGTTGTGATCATCTCTCAAAGAGCGACCAGTTTAATGCATTGTGATAAAATTATCGTGATGGATGATGGTAAGATTGATTCAATTGGTAGGCATGAAGACTTATTAAAAACTAGTGATATATATAAAGAGATTTATTATTCTCAAACACATAATAACGAGTGAGCTTTATGAAAGAGATTAAATTTTTACTTAAATATTTCAAAAATAGTAAGTTAAATGTCGCACTTAGTTTTATTTGTGCTTTTATATTTGTTCCAGCTAATTTATTTGCCTTATTTTTTTCTGGTAAAGCAGTTGATACATTTAGCTTATATTTAGATAATAGTATTACTCAAATTGAATTTCTTCATAGTTTGAACTTATACATTGTTTTAATGAGCGTATGCATTCTTTTAACTGTTATTTTTCAATATATATTTGAGAGTTTTGTAAATATTTTTATTGAGAAGATTGTTACTAATATTCGAAATGATATTTATATTAAATTAAATAAAGTATCGATTAAACTAATCGATACTCATTTACATGGTGATATCTTATCTCGATGTGCAAATGATATTGATAATATATCAACTGGTTTAATTAGTGGTTATAAGCAATTATACCAAGGATTTATAACTGTTTTATTTACTATTATTTTTATGTTTGTTCAAAATTGGTTACTAGGTATTGTCGTTTTACTTCTTACTCCAAGTAGTGTTTTTATTGCCTATTTAGTAACTAAATATGGCAATAAATATTTTAAAAGACAAGCTAAAAAAGTTGGGGATTTATCAAGTATTACTTTAGAAGAATTTAATAATCTCGATATTATTAAATCATTTAATTATGAAGATGAATCATTTAATAAATTTAAAAATGCAAATGATGAGTTATATAAAGACGGACAAAAAGCACAATTTGTTTCTAGCTTTGTAAACCCAACAACGAGATTAATAACTAATTCTACATACGCAATCGTTGGGATGGTTGGTGCTTTACTTGTAGTTTTTGGCAACAATTTATATATTGGAATCGATTTAACAGTTGGAGGAGTATTGACATTCTTACAATATACAAATCAATTTTCTAAACCAATAAACGAAGTTAGTGGTTGTGTAACCGAAATTCAAACAGGTTTAACTAGTTTAAAAAGAGTTAAAGAAGTGTTTGAATATTTAGATGATATAGATGAAGGAAAAGAAGAGCTTGATAAAGAATTTAAATATCTTGAATTTAAAGATGTTAAGTTTAGTTACGATGAAAATAAAATAATTTTTAATGATTTAAGTTTTAAGATAAATAAAGGTATGAAAGTGGCTTTAGTTGGTCCAACAGGATGTGGAAAAACAACTATAATTAACTTAATTTTAAGATTTTATGATCCATTAAGTGGTTCTATATATATGAATGAACAAAATATTTTAGATGTTCCTAAAAAGGAACTAAGAGATTTTTTTACTATGGTTTTACAAGATACTTGGATATTTAATGGAACTGTTTTAGAAAATATTACTTATTCTAAACCTGAAGCAACGATGGATGAAGTAATTACTGCTACTAAAAAAGCAAAATGTTACGATTTTATAAAAAGACTTCCAAAAGGATTTGATACTTTTATTAACGAAGATATCGGTTTAAGTGTCGGTGAAAAACAACTTATCTGTTTAGCGAGGGTTATGTTAAAAGACAGTAAATTTTTAATCTTAGACGAGGCAACAAGTAATGTTGATACTAGAACTGAAGTTTTAATTGGAAAAGCAATGGATGAGTTAATGAAAAACAAAACATCACTTGTAATTGCACATCGTTTATCTACGATTAAAAGTAGTGATTTAATTTTAGTTATTAATAATGGAAAAATCGTTGAAAAAGGAACTCATGATGAACTTTTAAAACTTAATGGTTTTTATAATAAACTTTATTTTTCTCAATATCAGTAATTTTTTAGTATATTTTTAGTATATTTTCAGTATCTTTATTATTACTTTTTTGCTCATCTTTTTCTAATATGGTGCATATTTAATGGTTTTTGTTATAATTATAATAGTTAATATAGTAACGGAAAAAATAAATGAACCAAAGTGAAAATATTTTAGTAGTTCAAGAAACGAATCATCAGTTTTTACAAAAAGTAGTGAAATTGCATAAATTTTTAATATAGATGGATTTATGAGGTGCTACACATGAAAGAAGAAAATAATAAAATGTATAAAAAATATTTTGATGATTTAAGTGAATATTTGAATTCAATTTTTATTTATATACCATGTAATAATCTTGAGCCTACTAAAATTGCTGAATTATATGAATTTCTTTTCATTTACTTGTCTAATCATAAATTCAATTTAAGAAAAATAGAGAAGATTATTTATCTATTTTTATTAAATAATTTAAATATTGATAATAAAATATTAATAAATATCTATCATAATAAATTAAATTACTCTATTCATAGAATTAAAGTAATTACTTTATTAAATAGAAAAGAAATTAAATCTTTAATTAACCCAGAAGTTTCTTTAGAAAGTAACAAGATAGCTTTTAATATTTCTTTTAATGATATAGAGTTACCAAAAAATGAATATAAAAAGAACTATTTAACTTTAAAAATAAGTTTAAGCATTATTTTTGCTTTAATTATAGCTATTTTTTTGTTTTTAATAGGCTTTGAATTAAGCTTTATTCTTGGCGATAAAACATTAGCACCATTAATTCCGTTTAGTAACGATTTAACATTAAAACTAAGAGAAAACAACAATCCTTTATTTAATGATAACTCTCTGTTAAAAATGTACGATGAAGAAAACTTAAAAGAAAACGATATAACATACGAATTATCGGTTCAAAATTATGATGAAGTAATTTATATAGATTTTGTTGATATAAATGGAACGATAAAAGAAATAGAAAGAGGGCAATTAGTAGAAAAATCTTTTTATACAGGTTACTTAACTTATAATGAAAGTAATTACTTATATAATTTCACTTACCATAATAAAGACAATGACTATGTAATAAATTTTCAAATGTTTAATAAAGATTTTTCTTATTATACTTCGTTTAATGTTGTTAAATTGTATAACTAATTTATCAAATCTTTACTTTTTTGATATAGAAAGATAGTTTTGAAAGTGCTATATTTATTTTGTTAATTTTAAGGAAAGAAAAAAGGAAAAGAAATGATGAAAAAAACATTCGAGTTAGAGTTTTATGGAAAGAAACTCGTAGTAGAAACAGGAGAAATAGCAAAACAAGCAGATGGCGCTGTTTTTACAAGATTTAATGACACAGTTGTTTTATCAACTGCTTGCTGTAGTGATGAACCAAAAGAAGGAGACTTCTTTCCTCTCACTGTAAATTATGATGAAAAGCAATACGCAATGGGTCGAATTCCTGGTGGATTTTTAAGAAGAGAAGGTAGACCTGGTGAACACGCAACCTTAACCGCTAGATTAATTGATCGTCCAATTAGACCAATGTTTAGTGAAGGATTTAGAAATGAAGTTCAAATCATTAATACTGTAATGTCAGTTGATTTAGATGCTTCTCCAGAAATGACAGCAATGTTTGGTAGTTCACTAGCTTTATGTATAAGCGATATACCATTCGATGGACCTATTGCTGGAGTTTATGTTGGTAGAGTTAATGGAAAATTAATAATTAATCCAACCGTTGAAGAAAAAGAAAAAAGTGATTTGAATTTAGCTATTGCTGGAACTAGTGAAGCTATTAATATGGTTGAAGCTGGTGCTAGTGAATTAAGTGAAGACGAAATGCTTGATGCCATTATGTTTGGTCATGAAGCTATTAAAAAACTTTGTGAATTCGAAAAAGAAATCGTAAAAGAAGTTGGTAAACCTAAAAGAGAAGTTAAACTTTACGAAGTTGATGAAAATATTAAAAATGATATTTATTCAAGAATCTATGATCGTATGGTTAAAGCAATTTCTATTTTTGATAAACTTGAAAGAGCAAGTGCAATTGATGCTTTAAAGAAAGAAATAATTGACGATTACGATAATCGTGAATATAAAAAAGAAAATGAACATAAGATGACTATGTTAATGGTTAATGATGTTCTTGAATCAATGGTTGCTAATGAAGTTAGAAGATTAATTACTGAAGAAAAAGTTAGACCTGATGGTCGTAAAATTGATGAAATTAGACCACTCGATGCTCAAGTTGACTTATTACCTAGAGTTCATGGAAGTGCAATGTTTACTAGAGGTCAAACACAAGTTATCTCAACCGTTACTTTAGGAACAAAAAATGATGAACAAATTTTAGAAAATCTTACAAGTGAAGATAATAAGAGATTTATGCATCACTATAATTTCCCACCTTTTGCTGTTGGTGAAATTGGTCGTACTGGAACTCCTGGTAGAAGAGAAATTGGACATGGTGCACTTGGAGAAAGAGCATTAAGCTATGTGATTCCTAGTGAAGATGTTTTCCCTTATACGATTAGATGTGTTAGTGAAGTTGTGGAAAGTAACGGAAGTAGTTCTCAAGCTTCGATTTGTGCTTCTTGTATGGCTTTAATGGCAGCTGGTGTACCAATTAAAGATATGGTTAGTGGTATTGCAATGGGATTAATTACTAGTGGACCACTTGATGGAAATCACCCTTATACAATCTTAACTGATATTCAAGGTTTAGAAGATCATTTTGGCGATATGGACTTTAAAGTAGCTGGAACTAAAAATGGTATCACTGCTTTACAAATGGATATTAAGATTAAAGGTGTTACTAGAGAAATTCTTCACGATGCTTTATATCAAGCAAATAAAGCTAGAGCACAAATTAGAGAAGTTATGTCTAAAGCAATCAGTGAACCTCGTAAAGAACTTTCAAAATATGCTCCTAAATTTGACATTCTTTATATTGATAAAGATAAGATTAAAGATGTTATTGGAAGTGGTGGAAAAACTATTAACGATATTATTGAAAAATGTGATGGAGTTAAAATTGATATTGATGATGAAGGCAAAGTTACTTTATACCATACCGATATCGATGCGATTAAAAAAGCTCATAGAATTATTGAAAATCTAACTAGAGAAGTAAATGTTGGTGAGGTTTATGAAGGGGTCGTTACTAGAGTTGAAGACTATGGCTGCTTTGTAAGTTTATTTGGAGATAAAGAAGGTTTATGCCATGTTTCTAGAATGGCTCATGAAAGAATTGATTCAGCTAAAAACTATGTTAGAGTTGGCGAAAAATTTAAAGTTAAAGTAATCGATGTCGATAATCATGGCAAAATAAGCCTATCACATAAAGAATTTTGTGAGCCTAGAGATGGTGAATCACAAAATACAACATTTAAAAAGAAAAAAGGTTTCTTTAAAAAATAGTTGATACAAATAAAAAATGCTCGAAATGAGCATTTTTTATTTAAGATTAGCTAAAAATAATATATAATACATTCATTCAAAGGGGATATATTATGGAAAATATTAAAGTACTAGCTTTAGGTGGTTTAGATGAGGAGGGCAAAGGTCTTTATTGTATTGAAATAAACGATAACATCTATGTAATAAACGCTGGCTTTAAATATCCAAATAAATTTACCCCAGGTATTGATTTTATAATTGCAGATTACACTTATTTAAAAGAAAATAAAGAAAAAATAAAGGCTTATATTTTACCTCGAGGAAAGAAAAATAATTTTGGGGCTTTACCTTATATTTATAAGGAGTGTCCTGCTCCAATATATTGTACAAAACTTACTAAAATATTCTTTTTAGAATTTGCTACTTACTATAAACAAATGAGCGATTTTGATATTCATCTAATCACTTTACCTTCTAAAGTAATGATTAGTGGCTATCAATTTGAATTTTTCTCTACTTGTAGTAGTGTCCCTTATTCTTTTGGTTTTAGTATTAAAACAGAATTAGGAAATATTGTTTATAGTGGTGACTTTATCGTCGAATATAATAATAGCCAATATTTTAATTTTGATTTAAATACAATTGGTAAAATCGCCGAAAGACATACTTTACTATTGATGTGTGAATCAGTAAACGCTAGTAAACACGGATATTGTTCTCCAAACAATCGATTATATCCTCATTTACTACAATTTTTTGAAAATGCTCCAGGAAGAATTTTCATCGCTTTAGATGATGATAATTTTTATCATTTTGAAGAAGTTTTTAGAATTTGTTATGAATTTAATAAAAAGATTTGTTTTTACGATGAATATTCTAAAAAGATTTATGATTTAAAAGATTATCGTACGAATAATGAAGAAGAAATTATTCCTAATAAGATTATTAGTATTGAAGATATATTAAGAGTAAAAGAAAATGAATTAGTCGTCATTATGGCAGGGCAAAAAGAAGAACTTTACGATAAAGTTAGTTTATTTGCTAATAATGAACATGAAATTAGACAACTTAGACTTCAACCTAATGATACCTTTATTTTGGCTTGTCCACCAAACGATTCTAATGAAGTTATATTTACTACGACAATTGACGAAATTTATCGTAGTGGGTGTCATGTAAATTATTTAACTAATCGACAAATTGCGACAATGCACGCTTATGAAGAAGATATTAAAATGTTACTTAGTTTACTTAAACCAGAATATTATTTTTCAATTGAAGGGTATTATGTAAATTTACTTGCTAATGCTAAAATTGCTTTTGATATGCACTTAAATTTATCTCATAAAAATATATTTTTATTAGATAATGGACAAACTTTAAAAATTAATGAAAAAGGTGCTGAAGTTGATTTTAATAATGACAATCACATCAAAGTTGGTGATGTAATGATTGATGGAATTGGGGTTGGCGATGTCGTTAATGAAATTATTAATGATCGCACTAGACTTAGTGAAGATGGTGTCATCGTTTTAGGATGTGGGGCAAGTAGAGCAAAAAGATGTATTGCTTATGGTCCAGATGTCCAAATGAGAGGTTTCTTATTTTTAAAAGATAAAGATGCTGATTTAATTTTAAAAGAAGTAACAAAATTATTTATCGAAGGAGTTAGTAATTGGCTAATGGAAACTAAAGATTTTGATACGAGCAAAATCGAATTTCGATTAAATGAAGCGATTACTAAGTTTATATTTAAAGAAAACGGAAGAGATCCAGTAATTAAAGCAAATATAATTCTTTTAGATTAATATCTTTTAAAATAGAATATTTCACTAATTCGAACTATAATATTTATTGTTATGAGTAAAGGTGAATTATTTAATAAAATTAATCGTAATAGTTTAAAAAGAGTTCTTGGAATAAGTGTATGCTTATTAAGTATATTTATCTCTTTAAATCACGGTTATGTGAGTGGTTTTTTATTTTGGTGTATTGCTTTTATTTTTGGATCTATCTATACCTATATTATTTGTATTATTTTATTTTTATTTGGATTAAGTTATATTGTTCAAAAAAGAATTACTTTTCATAATATTAAATTTATTATTATTGGTTTAATTTTAGTTTTAATTGGTTCACTTATTGCAATTACCAATTCATTAACGACGGTTGATGGAGTTTCTTTAACTTTTTCTAATTTTAGTGAAACATTTATTAATTCTTTATCTTTAAATGAATTTCCTATAATTAATCGGAATAGTTGTGGAATTATTGGCTATATTTTGGTTGCTTTATTAAATAGTGCTATGACTAGTGTTGGAAGTATTGTTTTTTCAACTATTTTAATTGTTTTAGGAGTAATTTTTATTTTACTTAGACCAATATATTATTTATTTAAAACAATTAAAATAGATAATAAATCAGTTAATGAAAATAGTGAAGTAATAAACGAATATAAAGAAGAGTCTAATTTAATTAGTGAAGAGTATGGATTTACTAATCCTTTAACTAGGGATGGTCCAAATAACGATTATTTAGATAAAGAAGAAGTTAAAGAACAAGTCATTTTAAAAGAAGAACCTAAAATAGAAATTTCTGAAACTAAAAAACCTGAAGTTAAAGTAACTAACGATATAATCGATGAAAGACCTTACTTTAATACGAACAGTTTTAAAAATAATAGTTTAGAAAAAGTTAAATTAAATTTAAGTGATGACGATAAAAAAGTTTCTTCTAATAATATTGCTCATTCCTATCAATCTAATTTAAATAATTATCCAAATGCTTATGAAGAAGTTAAAAATAATTATATAAAAGAAACTGAGTCTACACCTAAACAAAATGTTTCTGAAAATAATTTTGTAAATAATACTAATGTAAATAATAAAAATGAAAATGATTTATCCTATAGTTTTAGTCAAAGTGAAAATAAACAAAATGAAGAAAAAGTAATTACCGATCATCCAATTAGTAATACTAACAATTCACCTGCTTTTTCTAAAACTCAAGTGATTTCTAAATCGATTGAACCTAAAAAAACTATTAATCTAAATCAGGTTAATTCTTTAAAAAAACCTGCAGAACACGCTTCAAATGCTCCGTATATGGAAGTTCCACTTGATATTTTGGACGATCGTACAAGTGAAAATGAGGATAAAGAAAATATCTTAGTTTGTGAAGAAAGAAAAGCAAAAATTAATAGTATTTTAAATGATTTAGGTGTTAAAGCTCGTATTGTTTCTTATAAAATTGGACCATCTGTTACAAGATTCGATTTAGAAACTGATAAAAATGTTTCGGTAAATGGAATTGAAAAATATATGAACGATATTTCAATTCGTTTAGGAGGACTTGTCGCTAGATTTGTTCCAATTGTTTTAGGAAAATCGACTAGTGGTATCGAAATTGCTAATGCTGCTAGGTCAATTGTTAATTTTAAGGATGTTTATGAACATCTTCCTCCTAGAAAACTCGATGAACTATATATTCCTTTTGGTAAAAATATAAGTGGTGATTACATGCAAGCTAATTTATTAGATTTTCCACATATGCTCGTATGTGGAACAACTGGTAGTGGAAAATCTATTTTTATGCATTCGGTTATTTTATCAATCATTATGCGTTATGCTCCTAGTGAAGTTAGATTATGTATGGTCGACCCTAAAAGAGTAGAATTTTCTAAATATAAAGATGAACCACATTTGCTTTGCCCAATTATAAGTGATCCTAATTTAGCTTATGCTACAACTACTAAGTTAGTCGATGAAATGGAAAATAGATTTACTTCATTTGAACTCGCTGGGGTTAGTAATATAAAACAATATAATAAATATGCTAGAGAAACTGGCCTAGAGCCTATTCCATATATCGTTTTAATTATTGATGAATTCGCTGATTTAGTAGAAAGTGTTAAAACAATTATTCAACCTGTTCAACGTCTTGGACAAAAAGCTAGAGCAGCAGGTATTCATATGATTATTGCTACTCAAAGACCATCAACCGATGTTTTACCTGGAACTGTTAAAGCTAATCTCGCCGTTAGAGTTGCTTTAATGACTTCAAGTCCTGTCGATAGTAATGTTATTTTAGGTGAAGGTGGAGCTGAAAAACTTTTAGGAAACGGCGATATGTTAGTCATGTGCCAACTTATTTCAAAAGCAGAAAAACCTCGTGTTCAAGGATGTTTTGTCGATAATAGTGAAATTAGAAGAGTGGTTGATCTTCTTAAGAGTTGTTATGAACTCGAATATAATAAGGATTTTGTTGGGTTATTAGATAAAGCTAAAGCTGATGAAAATACCATTGGTATCCTTCACGATAGTAATAGTGAAGACGATGAACGATATGAAGAAATTAAAGAATATGTCATGGAAACAAAAGAATATTGTTCAATTTCGATGATCCAAAGAGAATTTAAATTTGGTTATGGAAGAAGTCAAAGAATGTTTAATCGTCTTATTGAAGAAGGAATTATTGAAAAACCACCAACTAATAATAATTCAAAAGGTGCTAAAGTTTTGATTCATACTAAAGATTTTAATGATCCAAACAATCAAACAGTTCACCCAGGGAGTTATTCACAATCATCTTTTGAAAGTAATAATGAAAATAGTTAATTTATGAATATTGGTATTGATTTAACATATATTCCTAGGTTTAAAAATAAAGATACTTTAGCTAAAAAAATTCTTTCTATCAATGAATATAATGAATATTTAAATAGTTTTAATAAAGAAGAATATTTAGCAAGCAGGTGGTGTTTAAAAGAAGCTTATATAAAAGCTAAAGAATTAAATATTTTAGGAGTTAATTTAAATACTATTGAGATTAATAAAAAAGAAAATGGGGCGGTTTTTATTAAAGTTGGAAGTGATAGTTATAAAGCCAGTTTATCTCATGAAAAAGATTATTGTATAGGGGTAGTTTATTATGATTAACACATTTTTTAGTGCAAAACTCATCGATTTTAATACTATTAAAGTTGGTTTTTTCTCTTCGATAGGGAAAGCTGACAATGTTCCTATTATTTTATATGACGACCATGGACTAGTTGAAAAATTACAAATTACGAATCAATCTTTTTTAAGTGGTTTAGTAGTTTATGAATGCAAAACTAAAGATAAGATTAAACTTGGTAGAGATTATTCAATTGGAATAGAATCATTTGGTATTGTCCCTTTAAATGTTAATGATTTAGTTTTTTCTAGTGAATTTGATAAGGTTTATTATTACGATAAAAATGATTTAGGTGCAACTTATACTAAAGATGAAACAACTTTTAAAGTTTGGGCACCTTTGGCTAGTAAGGTAGTTTTAATGATAAAAAAACCTGGTGAATCATTTCAAACTTATAAGATGTTTAGAGAAGAAAAAGGTGTCTACGCAATAACTTTAAAAGGAGATTATGATGGCTATTTTTATCGTTATCAAGTTAAAAATAGTGCAATAACTTATATAACAAGTGATCCTTATGGATTAAGTAGTGATGCTAATGGAAAAAATAGTGTCGTTATTGACTTAAATAAAACTAAGATCGATTTAAACGAAAATGTTCCTCCTATTTATAAAAACTATGTGGACACAATAATTTATGAATTGAATGTTCGTGACTTTACAATTTCTCAATATAGCAATATCAAAAATAGAGGCAAATTTTTAGGTTTAACTGAAGAAGGAGTTAAAACAAATAGTGGTTTACCTAGTGGAGTCGACTATTTAAAAAGTTTAAATATTACCCATGTACAACTTTTACCAGTTTTAGACTTTAAAACAGTTGATGAAGAGCATCCTGATAAAACTTATAACTGGGGTTATGATCCTCAACAATATTTTACTTTAGAAGGAAGTTATTCGACTAATCCTAACGATACATACGCTAGAATTATTGAATTTAAAAAGATGATTAGCACTTTACATAAAAATGGTCTTCGAGTAAATCTTGATGTTGTTTATAACCATGTCTATGAATATCAAATGTCAACCTTTGAAAAAATAGTGCCAAATTACTATTTCAGAAGACAAAAAAATGGATTACTTTGTAATGGAACTGGATGTGGTAATGATTTAGCAAGTGAAAGACCAATGGTTAAAAAATTAATCATCGATAGCTTAAGTTATTTACTAAAAGAATTTAAAGTTGATGGATTTAGATTTGATTTATTTGGCATAATTGATATTGATACATCAAAAGAAATTGTCGCTTCTTTAAGAAAAATTAATCCTAATGTAATGATTTATGGAGAGGGATGGGATATGCCTACTGAACTTCCTCATGATAAAAAGACAACAATTTATAACTCTTTTCAAGTCCCTGATATTGCATTTTTTAATGACTTTTTTAGAGATACTGTTAGAGGTGGAAATTTTGGCGGACCAAAAGGATATCTACTTGGGAACACATCTTTAGTTAATGATTTTAAATTTTGTTTAATGGGAAGTGTAGTAGATTACGATCATTTTAAGGCTCGATTTAAAAACCCTAATCAAAGTATTAACTATGCTGAATGTCACGATAATAAAACATTATTTGATAAAATAAGTGAGTTTTGCAGGGATATTGATGAAAAAGAGAAGTTAAGAATCTTAAATTTAGTTAATGGAGGAATCGCTTTAAGCGTGGGTGTTCCATTTTTTCACGCAGGTCAAGAAATAGGCCAAACTAAATATAATATTGATAATTCCTATAATTTAGGTGATAAATATAATATGTTTAGATGGGATTTACTTGAAGAAAGAGTAGAAAATTATTTATATTTTAAAAGTATTTTAGATTATCGAAAAAATGTGGTAACTAATAAAATATATAATACTGAAGATGTTAAAAAAGAAACAATGTTTTTAGATTATCACGATGGAACTATTGGTTTTATAATTCATAATATTGAAACAAGTAATGCTACAACTGAAGAATATTTAAGTTGTTTTAATCCTACTTTTGAAAATAAATATATAGATTTAAATGATTATTATAAAGTGGTTGTAGGAATTGCTGGTCAACTTAAAAATAGTGATGTTTACACAAGAAATTTTGTTTTAGAGAAAAATTGTGTAAATGGATTTTATAAGAAAAGATAGTATCTATGTGGAAATATATTCGTGTTATATTTTTTAATATAATTCCTATTATTTATTCTTATTTTACTTTTATATTACCTTGTTCAAGACATCCTAACAAAATGCCTTTAGAAAAAAGATATAAAAAAATAAGAAAACTTGTTTTAAGGGTTTTAAAGTATTTTAAAGTCGACATTAGGACAAATGATTTAAAAGATTTATTTAGCCACAATAAATCTTCCTTAATTGTATGTAATCATATGAGCGATATTGATCCATTAATTTTTATTGCTTTAAGTGAAAAACCTATAACTTTTGCTGGCAAAAAAGAAACTGAAAAATATCCTTTAGTTGGTCGATGTATAAAAATTCTTGAAGGCAAATTTTTAGACCGTCAAGATCTAAAACAACAACTTCGAGTAATGAAAGAAATACAAATTTCTTTAGAAACGAATGATAATTTAAACTGGGTAATTTATCCTGAAGGAACTAGAAATAAAAAGCCATTTGATGAAAACATTTTAGAGTTTCATCATGGAACTTTCCGTTGTGCTTATAAGGCTAAAAGAGATATTTATATTTGTGCAATGTTTGGAACTTTTAGAATCTTAAAAATTGATGATAAACACAAAAAATATCCTGTTGATTTTCAATTTCTAACAAAAATTAGTGCTTTAGATTATCAAAATATGACAACTACAGATATATCAGAAAAAGCTTATACCTTAATTAATGAAGAAGTTAAAAAACTTCGTGAAATCGATAAAGAATTAATTAGTAAATATTAGTGTCTTAATCCTTTAGGATAATGATTTTTAAATTCTTTATTAACTATTTTGACATATCCTAAATTTAAATCATCATAAGATACTATTTGAAAACCTTCTTTTGTAGTATCTTTAAAAAAAGTATCGCCATGAATATATAAATCTTTTTCTTTATCTAATAAAGGGATTGATTCTTTAGAACTACAAAAATGAGCATAATGAAAAGAAGGTATAAATTCATTTTCCTTTAAAAATGTTTTAACTTCTAATCCATACTTAATGACATTTAGTTTATCTAGATTTAAAAAGTTATTGTTATAATAAAGTTTACTTTTGACTTTAACTTGGTTAGTTATCGGAATTTTAAATAAATATTGGACTTTTGCAGGCTTTTTGTTTAATTTTAAGTCTCCTTTCTTTTTTAAAAAAGATAAAAAGAAGCCTTCTCCTTTATATAAAAATGGGAATAAGTGAATTGCTCCTTTTAATATAGACGAACGGTATTCTCCTTGAATATGTGGTAAGTTTATCAGTTCCATATCGCTATGATCTTTAAGAAAATCAAGAATGATTTTTTCATTTTCTTCATAACTATAAGAACAAGTTGAATAGACTAATGTTCCACCTTCTTTAAGCATTTTATAAGCAATATTTATTAATTTAGATTGTATACTTGAGAAATGATTTACTTTTTTAATTGACCAATCTTCTTTAACTAAATTATTTTTTCTAAACATCCCTGAACCACTACAAGGAGCATCTAAAATGATGTAATCAAAAGTGTTTAAGTAATATTTATAAACTTTTTCAAAATCATTATTTACTAAAATAATATTACTTAAACCAAGTCGTTCAATATTTTTTTCCATTTCTTTAATACGACTAAAAGATAAATCATTAGCTATTATATTGAGATTTTTATATCTATTTTTTAATGTTATAGAGATTGATTTACCACCCGGTGCACTACATAAATCTAAAATGTTTGTATTATCTTCAACTTTTAATAAGTGAGAAATTAGTAAACTACTAGCATCAATAATGTAATATGCTCCATTATCAAATAAAAAAGATTTACCGCATTCATCGATATTTTTATTAAAATAATAGATATCGTCAATAAAATGGTGTTTAGTTAAGGTTTTAAAATATTTAGTGAGTTTTTCATAACTAAATTTATGTTTATCAATTATTAAAGAGTGATTACTTTCCTCATTAAAAGAAGCTATCAATTTATTGATAGTTTCACTATCTAAGTAACTTTTTAGATGGTCTTTAAAAATTTCTATATCCATAATGATATTTTAACTAAAAAGATGAAAAATATATAGTAATTATGGTAACATTTACTTATAAATCGGAGGTAAAACCTATGTTTATGGAAGACATAATTGAACATAAAAGAGATGGATTAGCATTAACTGAAGAAGAAATACATTTTTTTATACAAAATTATGTAAATAACAAGATTCCTGATTATCAAGCTAGTGCCTTACTTATGGCAATTTATTTAAAAGGAATGACAAGTTATGAAACAGCTATTTTAACAAAAGAAATGCGCGATAGTGGAGAAGTATGGGATTTATCTGATATACCTGGATTAAAGGTTGATAAGCATTCTACTGGAGGAGTTGGAGATAAAGTTTCTTTAGTTTTAGGACCAATGGTTGCTAGTTGTGGAGCTAAACTTGCTAAGATGAGTGGAAGAGGTTTAGGTCATACCGGAGGAACACTTGATAAACTTGAATCAATACCTTGTTTTGATATTTATGAAACTTATGAAGAATTTAAAGAACAAGTTAAAAATGTGGGTATGGCAATAATTGGGCAAGATGAAAATTTAGATCCTGCAGATAAAAAAATATACGCTTTAAGAGATGTTACTGCTACAGTTAGTTCTATTCCTTTAATCGCTAGTTCAATCATGTCTAAAAAATTAGCAAGTGGAAGTGATTGTATCTTACTTGATGTTAAGTATGGCAGTGGTGCTTTTATGAAAACTAAAGAAGATGCGAAAAAACTTGGTGATTTAATGGAACAAATTGGTGAACATTTAAATAAAGATGTCCGTTATGAAATTACAAGTATGGAAGAACCATTAGGTTATGCAGTTGGTAATAACTTAGAAATAAAAGAAGTTATTGAAACTTTAAATAATCGCGGACCAAAAGATTTAACATTGCTTTGCTTAAATAGTGGTGCAATTATGCTAGAGCAAGCGAAGATTTTTGATAATTATCAAGATGGATATAATGCTTTATTAAAAAATTTAGAAAATGGGAAAGCTTTTGATAAATTTGTTGAATTTGTAAAGGCACAAAAAGGTGATATAAGCTATATCTATGACCCTAGTAAATTTAAGGTTAGTAAATATTTAATCCCAATATTTGCTGCAAAAAATGGAATAATTAAAAAAATTGATGCTTTAACAATTGGAAAAGCTTCGATGCATCTTGGTGGAGGTAGAATGGTTTTAACTGACACTATTGATATGAGTGCTGGAATTGTTTTAAATAAAAAAGTTGGAGATAGTGTTAAAAATAACGAATTACTTTGTACTTTACATACAGATAAAGATGATGTTAAAGAGGTAATTGAAGAAGTAAAAGAAGCTTTTATTTACTAGATTTAAGTTTTCTTAAATTTGATGAGCGAACAATTTGTTTTAATTTTTTGTAATTTTCATTTAAAACTTTTTCATATTGTGAATTGTTTGATGGTTCATAAAATGTTTCATTTTTAATTAATTCAGGAAGATATTGAATTTTATTCCATAAGTCTGGTCGATCATAAGGATATTTATCGATTTCTAAAGTATTAACTGGAGTATATTTTAAATAATCTAAGACATCTAAAGGCATTTTATTTACGCAATCTAATGCTTTATAAATTGAATTTGCTCCAGCTTTACTTTTAGGTGACAAAGCTAAATCAATTACAGCATCACTTAAAGGAATTACAGCTTCAGGAAAACCAACTTCTCTAGCAACATCAATAGCAATTTTTGTTCTTAAACAAGCATTTGGATTAGCAAGACCAATATCTTCATAAGCAGTTATTACTAGTCGACGAGCAATTGATTCTAAGTCGTTAGCGGCACATAGTCTAGCTAGATAATAAAGTGCAGCATCGACATCACTTCCACGAATAGATTTTTGTAAAGCACTTACAGCGTTATAATGATCATCTTCATTTTTATCCATTTGAATATTTGATACTTTAGTGATTGATTTAACTTTTTCTAAATCGATTTTTTCTTCATTAAAAGTTAAAGATAAAACTTCTAAATAATTTAATGCAAAACGCATATCGCCATTAGAAGTTTTTGCGATAAACTTCAAAGATTCTTCATCGATATCAATTTTATTATCGAGGCCATTTGGACTGGAAATCGCCATTTTTAAACCAAAAAGTATGCAGAACTCTTCTAATTTTTTAACTTCTAATAAATGGCAACGACTACGAATTGCCTTATTTATTGATATATAAGGGTTAGCAGTAGTTGCTCCAACTAAACAAATTGTGCCATCTTCGATATAAGGCAAAAGAATATCTTGTTTATCTTTATTGATACGATGAACCTCATCAATAATTAATAAATATGGCGGATTTAGCTTAGCTTTATTAATAGCATCTTCTAAATCTTTTTTATTAGAAGCTACTGCGTTAAGTTTTATATAAGGAATTCCTAAATCATTTGCATAGCACATCGCAATAGTAGTTTTACCTGTTCCTGGTGGACCATAAAGTATCATTGATAATGGTAATTTTCTTTTAACACTGTTTGTTAAAAATCCTTTTTCTCCGACTAAATGATCTTGACCAATAATATCTTTTAAAGTGACTGGTCGAACACGAAAAGCTAGTGGTTTAAGCATAAAATTATTATATAATATCAGTTATGAAATTAGTAATACAAAATGTTTTAAATGCAAATGTAAAATGTGATGGTAAATTAATTAGTGAAATTAATCGAGGTTTTTTAATTTTAGTTTCTTTTACACAAAGTGATACATTAGAAATTATTAAAAAGATTGCCTTAAAAGTTTCTAAACTTCGTGTCTTTATGGATGAAACAGGGAAAACCAATAAATCTTTAAAAGATATTGATGGAGAAATTTTATCTGTTTCTCAATTTACCTTATATGGAAGTGTAAAAGATGGTAATCGACCATCTTTTACCATGTGTCTAAATTTTGATAAGGCTAAAGAATACTATTTATTATTTAACGAAGAACTTAGAAATTTAGGATTTAAGGTTAAAGAAGGAATTTTTGGAGAAGATATGAAAATATCTTTAGTTAATGATGGTCCTTTTACATTAATCATCGATAGTGAGGAATTATTATGAAAATAATGGTTGGATTAAGTGGTGGTGTAGATAGTGCAATTGCTGCTTATTTATTAAAAAAAGATGGCCACGAAGTTATTTGTGGCTTTATGAGAAATTGGGATAGTGATTTAAATAATGATTTTTTAGGAAATCCCACTTTAGATGATGATATTTGTCCACAAGAAAAAGACTATCGAGATGCAAAAAAAGTAGCTGACAAACTTGGTTTACCATTATTAAGAATCGATTTTATAAAAGAATATTGGGATAATGTTTTCAAATATTTTTTGGATGAATATGAAAAAGGTCGAACCCCTAATCCAGATATTTTTTGTAATAAATATATTAAATTTGATTCGTTTTTAAAATTTGCTAAAGATAATGGATGTGAAAAAATAGCGATGGGACATTATGCTAAAAGAGTTGATGTTGGTGATAAAACATTTTTATATAAAGCTAAAGATAAGAATAAAGATCAAACTTATTTTTTAAGTCAAATTAGTTTAGAACAATTAAAAAGTTGTTATTTTCCACTTGGAGATTATTTAAAAGAAGAAGTAAGAGAGATAGCTCATAAATTGGATTTAGAAAGTGTTGAAGATAAGAAAGATTCAACTGGAATTTGTTTTATTGGAGAAAGAAATTTTAAAGAATTTTTAAAAAATTATTTGCCTGCTAAAAAAGGCGATATTGTTGATATAGAAACTGGTAGAGTTTTAGGAAGTCATGATGGGGTCATGTATTACACTTTAGGACAAAGAAAAGGACTAGGAATTGGTGGAATAAAAAATGAAGTCGCTAAAGGATGGTTTGTTTGTAAAAAAGATGCAAAGAATAATATATTATATGTCGCTAGCGGTAGTGAAGATGTTCATTTATTTAGTGATTCTTGTTATGTCAATAAAGTAAATTTATTTAATGGCAAAATTAAAGATGGAACACATTTATTTGCTAAATTTAGATACCGTCAAAAAGATTTAGGTGTAACTATTTTTAACGAAAGCGAAGATATTGTAAAAGTTATTTTTGATGAACCATATAAAGCGATTACTCCAGGTCAAGCGGCAGTATTTTATGATGGTGAGCTCTGTTTAGGTGGAGGAATAATCGATAAAGTTTATTATAAAGGCAAACTAAAAAATTAGATTTACAAATAAATTTAATTTTTATATACTTTTAGATGAAAAAGAAATACTACTTATTTCTTTTTAGAGAATGTAATGTTTGGTGAAAGTTACATAAGAAAGGTAGTATGAGCCGCTTTCATTATTTTAATTAATTTAAATTAAGTGCTTAGTTTATATCTAAACTAGGAATTAGGATGGTACCACGTATAAGCGTTCCTAAATTATAGGAACTTTTTTATTTTGAAGGAGAGTGTTTATTATGAAATATATGACTAGTCAACAAATTAGAGAAACTTGGTTAAATTTCTTTAAAGAAAGAGGACATATGATTGAACCTGGAGCCAGTTTAATTCCTCATGATGATCCAACTTTATTATGGATTAACGCTGGAGTTAGTGCTTTAAAAAAATATTTTGATGGAAGTGAAATTCCTGAATCAAAAAGAATTGTTAATGTTCAAAAATGTATCCGAACCAATGATATTACTAATGTAGGAAAAACAGCTCGTCATCATACTTTTTTTGAAATGCTAGGTAATTTTTCTATAGGTGATTATTTTAGAAAAGAAATCATACCTTGGGCATTTGACATTTTAACAAATCCTAAATATTTTTCTTTAGATAAAAATAAGCTTTATATCACTTACCATCCAAGTGATTTAGAAACTAAAACTTTATGGATGAAAGAAGGAATTTCTGAAGATCATTTAATTCCTTTAGAAGGTAATTTTTGGCAAATTGGTGAAGGACCATGTGGACCAAATACAGAAGTTTTTTATGATCGTGGTGAAAAATATGATCCAAAGAAATTAGGTAAAAAACTATTAATTGATGATATTGAAAACGATCGTTATATTGAAATTTGGGGTATTGTTTTTTCACAATTTAATGCAGTTAACGGTGTAAAAAGAGAAGATTATAAAGAATTACCTCATAAAAATATAGATACAGGGGCAGGACTAGAAAGAATTGCTTGTATTTTACAAGAAACGGAAACAAATTTTGAAACTGATTTATTTTTACCAATAATTAAAGATACAGAAAAAATTGCAAATAAACCTTATGTTGAACCTTATTTAATGCCATATCGTGTTATTGCTGATCATATTAGAGCCTGTGTTTTTGCTTTAGCAGATGGGGCCAGCTTTTCTAATGAAGGTAGAGGTTATGTTTTGAGAAGATTACTTCGTAGAGCAATGCGTTATGGTCAATTAATTGGATTAAATGAACCATTTTTATATAAACTCGTCGGTAGTGTTATTAATGTAATGAAAGATTTTTATCCTTATTTAATCGATAAAAAGAATGAACTTGAAAAAAGTATTAAAGTAGAAGAAGAAAAATTTATTAAAACATTAATTAGTGGCGAAAACATTTTAAAAGATTTAATTAAAACTAAAAATAGTATTACTGGATCTGAAGCTTTTAGATTATATGATACTTATGGTTTTCCAATTGAACTTACAAAAGAAATTTGTGATGATAAAGGTATTAGTATTGATTTAGAAGAATTTAAAGAATGTTTAGAAAAGCAAAAAGAATTAGCTAGATCTTCAAGAAAAGTTATTGAATCTTTTAATAAACAATCAAAAGATTTATTAGATTTTAAAGAAGAATCTATTTATAACTATGAAGAAAACGATATTAAAGGAAAAGTTATTGGATTATTTAAAGATGGTGTTAAGGTTAATGAAATAACAGATGAAGGTTTAGTTATTTTTGATCACACTAATTTTTATGCTGAAATGGGTGGGGAAGTTAGTGACACTGGAACTATTGAAAATAAAGAAGCTTTAGCTGAAGTTATAGGTGTTTCTAAAGCTCCAAATAAACAACATCTTCATCATGTTATAGTTAAAAAAGGAAGTATTAAACTGGGAGAAGAATTTACTTTAAAATTAGATATTGTTAAACACGAAAATATCAAAAAGAATCATAGTGCAACCCATTTATTACAAAGTGTTTTAATTAAATATTTAGGCAAAGATGTTAAACAAAAAGGTAGTTTTGTTAATGAAAACTATTTAAGATTTGATTTTTCTTATCCTAGTAAAATCGATAAAGATACTTTATTAGCAATAGAAAAAGAAGTAAATGTTTTAATTAATAAAGATATAAAAAGAGAAACTAAAATTTTGCCAATTGAAGAAGCGAGTAAACTAGGAGCTATTGCTGAATTTGGTGAAAAATACAGTAACGAAGTTAGAGTTGTTTGTTTTGGAGATGAATCGATTGAATTTTGTGGCGGATGTCATGTAAATAGAACTAGTGAAATTGGTTTATTTGTCATTCAAAGTGAAGAATCAATTGCTAGTGGAGTTAGAAGAATTCAAGCAATTACCGGTTATAGAGCTTAT
>JADIMY010000078.1 GCA_017694345.1 Candidatus Onthovivens merdipullorum
AGATAATAGTTATATTTAAATAAAGTTCTTTGTAAGACATAGTTTTTATAGTTATCTTTAGGATCAATTAATGTTTTAATTGATCCTAAAAGATCTTCTTTATCTATTTTAGAATCAAAATCTAATATTAACTTATTTAATTCAATCGAATCTGATTGAATTAAATAAGGTTCAGATTTTTTTAATGGTTCGATTAAGTAACTTAGTTCTTCTAAGTTAATTACATTAGTATGATATAAATAATGTAAATAAAACCAGATATCTTCTATGTTACCATTAATTAATGAAGAAAACTTTAATTCATATAAACTTTGGTTTAAAGATAACAATGTTCCATTATATGAATCTCTTTTAATATTTATAAATAAACTTCTTAGGTTTACTCTATTTTTAATATTATTCCTTATTTCTTTTTTTAATTCTTCGGTCATATAGTTTTTCTCCATTAACATGTAAGAATATTGGTAAAGTAATAATGCTTATTACTTTACCAATATATAGTTTTCTTATCTTTTACTATTATATCGAAATTAAACTAAAATCACAGGGATTTAATAATGTAAATATTAGTTATTAAAAGTTTATATACAACAAGAATTATACCCCCGTAGCGTAAGTATTTATTTTATAGACCCGACAAATACCTCATCACTAAATCTAAATCTTTATTTTCTAATTCTTAAATAATGTGTAGATATATTTTTTGGTTATATTCATATTAAAAATGTCCTAATCTTTTAATAACACTTGTAATGGAAACTTCTATAAATAGTAATAAGGATGCAGGTGTATGTTTAATCTATGAATTGTAATTATAGAAACATTTGCTTTTTTACATCTTCATACCAATAAATCATTTTTTAAAAGTATAGACAAATGAATTAATGCAATATCTTGATTAAAAAAACATTGATTAGCTAGATATTAAAGTAATTGCGAATTGTAGTTTTTCTTAAATTTTCTTTATCTCATTTTTATAAACTTTCATATTCTACTTGAATATCTTTTATTAAAAACTTCCTTAATAAACAAAAAAGCCTCTAAATCTTGAGGCTTTTTTTGGTTTTTATTTAAATATTAGATTTATTAATCAGCTAAGATTAATAATCTCATTGGGGCATTATCACCTTTTCTATTTTCAAGTTTTAACACTCTAAGGTAGCCACCATTACGATTTGCAAACTTAGGAGCAATCTCTTCAAATAATTTACTTAAAGCATCTCCACCATTTTCTAAATCGTATTTCTTTAAAACACTAGCTGCAAGTCTTCTACTATGTAAATCACCTTTTTTAGCATAAGTTACAAGACGATCAAATTGTTTAACAACATCTTTAACCATACTACGAGTAACTCTAACTTTTCCAAAAATGACTAGTTCAGTGCAAAGATTTCTAACTTGTGCTTTTTGTTTACTACTAGTATAAGGGGTCTTAAATCTTACACCACCTTTACCATGAACATTCTTTCTTCCGATTTGCATAACTTTCTCCTAAACTATTCAGGTTTAGCTTCTTTAAAGCTAAGTCCTTTCTCTTCGAGCTTATCTTTAACTTCTTTAAGAGACTTTTTACCTAAATTTCTCACTTTCATCATCTCAGCTTCAGTCTTTTGTGTTAATTCTCTTACATTAGCAATACCTGCTCTTTTTAAACAGTTATAACTACGAACACTTAAGTCTAAATCTTCAACAGTGAGATTTTCATAGGTTTCTTCTTTCTTAACATCGACATCTTTAATTAAATCGAGATTTCCATAAGTGCCATTAGATACTTCTAAGAATTTATTGAAGTAAGCGATTAGCATTTTACTAGCTAAAGCAATAGCATCTTTTGGTTCGAGCGCGCCATTTGTCCAAACTTCTAAAGTAAGTTTATCGTAATTACTACTATGACCAACACGGGTTGGTTCAACTTGATAATTTACTCTAGTAACACTACTAAAGTTACTATCAGTTGCAATACCATGAAGTGGGATTTTGCTAATGATCTTGTTTTGTTCATTAGTGACATAGCCTCGACCATTTTTAATGTGGAGAGTCATCTTTAAATGACCACCTTCAGCAATATGAGCAATCTCTAATTCTGGATTAACAACAGTTAAGCCAGTAGGAGTTTCAATATCACCTGCTTTAAAAACGGTTGGTCCATAGACATCGACATAAGCGGTGTAATCTTCTTCTCCAATAGTATCAGATTTTAAGATTAAATCTTTTAAATTAAGAATAATTTGTGTTAAATCTTCTTCAATTCCTTCTAAAGCAGTAAATTCGTGAACTGCTCCTTCAACTTCAACACAATAAACACTTGTTCCAGGTAAACTAGAAAGTAATACACGTCTAAGAGCATTACCAAGCGTAGTGCCAAACCCTCTTTCAAGTGGAGAGCAAACTATACGTCCATAGTGTTCGTCTTTATCCCCTGTTGTGAATTTAAAATCACATCTTTCAAAAGGACGAGCAATCTTTAATTCTTCATTATCCATTTTTCTAGCCTCCTAAAACTAATATCAACCATGTGGATGCTTTGGTGGTCTACAACCATTATGTGGAATTGGAGTAGAATCGACAATTGAAGTAATGGTTAATCCAGCTTGTGATAAAGCTCTTATAGCGCTTTCTCTACCAGCTCCTGGACCTTTAACATCGACATCAACACTTTTAATACCTTGTTCTACTGCGGCTCTTCCTGCTGCTTCAGCAGCGCTTTGTGCAGCAAATGGGGTAGATTTCTTTGCTCCTTTAAATCCTAAAACACCAGAACTTGACCAGGCAATTGCATTGCCTTGTTCATCAGTAATAGTGACGATGGTATTATTGAAGGTAGCGTGAATATGAGCGACACCCTTCGTATAAGCTCTTTTAATCTTCTTTTTACGAGTAGTTTGTTTTTTAGCCATAACTTACGCCTCCTTATTTGACAGCTTCTTTCTTATTAGCGATTGTCTTTCTAGGACCTTTACGAGTTCTCGCATTAGTCTTAGTTCTTTGACCTCTAACAGGAAGCCCTCTTCTATGACGAATACCTCTATAACAACCAATTTCTTGGAGTCTTTTAATATTCATCATTACTTCTCTTCTTAAATCACCTTCAACTTTATAATGACTTACTTCATTTCTAACTCTAGTAATTTCATCTTCAGTTAAATCTTTAACTCTTTTAGTTGGATCTACATTTGCGTTAAGAACAATCTTTTTAGCTGTAGATAAGCCAATTCCATAAATATAAGTTAATGAATAGGTGATAACTTTATCATTTGGAATATCAACACCGACAATACGTGCCATAATTTTTCCTCCTAATTAGCCTTGTCTTTGCTTATGTTTAGGATTAGAACAGATGACCATAACTTTGCCATGTCTTCTAATTACCTTACATTTGTCGCAAATAGGTTTTACGGAAGGTCTTACTTTCATATAATTTCCTCCTTATTTGTGTCTAAACACTATTCTGCCATTGTTTAAATCATAAGGCGAAAGTTCGATGGTAACTTTATCACCAGGTAAAATGCGTATGTAATGCATTCGGATTTTACCTGAAACAGTGGCGTGAATTACCATATTGTTATCTAATAGCTTTACTTTGAAATTGCAATTTGGTAAAGCTTCTGTGACAATCGCCTCGACGGATATTACATCTTGTTTTGCCATACTAGTTAATTTCTTCTCCTTCTTTTAAAGTTAAAATTTCATAACCATCACTTGTCACAGCGACCGTATTTTCATAGTGACAAGAGAGTTTCCCATCTATAGTTTTCGTAGTCCAACCATCTTCTAGAATCTTCACTTCTTTTGATCCTTCATTGACCATTGGTTCAATTGCAATAGTCATTCCTTCTTTTAAGATCGGACCAGTGTGAGGAAGTCCAGTATTAGGGACATATGGATCTTCATGAACTTCTCTACCTACCCCATGTCCACTAAAATCTTCATTTAAAGAGTAACCTTTAGAATGAACATAGCTTTCTATAGCGTTTGATATATCCCCGATATGGTTATTTGGACGAACTTCTTTAACTCCTTTAAAGAAACTTTCTTTAGTTACTTCGATGAGTCTAGAAGCTTCACTACTAACTTTTCCAACAGGAAATGTACGGGCAGCATCTGCGGTATAACCGTTTTTAGTAACTAAGATATCATAACTTACGATATCGCCTTCTTTTAAGATAATCTTTTTAGAAGGAATACCATGAATTAAGGTATCATTTACCGAGATGCAAATGTGACCTGGAAAACCTTCGTACTTATAAGAACTCGCTTTACCTCCACGAGATTCGATAAAGGTGTTCGCAATACGATCAAGTTCATAGGTCGAGATACCTGGAACACTATGAGCTTTCAAGATGTCAAAGAGCTCAATAATGATTTTTCCAGCTTCTTTTATTAAAGCAATTTCACGCTTCGATTTAATAATGATACTCATTAATATTCTTAACCTAAAATTGCATTAATATCTTTCATTAATTCTTCTAAAGGTTTAGTTCCATCGACTTCGTGGAGTTTATTGACTTTAGAATAAAATTTTACTAGTGGCATTGTATTTTGATGATATTCACTAAGTCTAGTACGAAGTGTTTCTTCGTTATCATCTTTTCTTTGAATTAAATCTCCTCCACATAAATCACATTTACCTTCAACTTTTGGAGGCATATTCTTAATGTGATAAGGAGCGCCACATTTAGAGCAAACTCTTCTACCAGTAATTCTTTCGACAAGAATATTTTCAGGAACAACGAAGTTAATAACATATTTAACTTCGCGATTTAATTCTTTACCAATATTTTCAAGAGCTTCGGCTTGAGCAATCGTTCTAGGAAAACCATCTAATAAATATCCATCTTTACAATCATCTTTAGAAAGTCTTTCTTTAACTAGTCCGATTGTGACATCGTCTGGAACAAGTGCTCCTTTAGAGATATAGCTATTAGCTAATTCTCCTAAAGGAGTTTTATTTTTAATTGCTTCTCTAAACATATCTCCGGTTGAAATATGAGGGATATTATAAGAAGCACATATACGCTTAGCGTTTGTTCCTTTACCAGCACCAGGAGCTCCAAGTAATATGATTGATTTCATCATTACATTCCTCCTATTACTTCATCATAACTCTTTCCAGCGATTAAACCATTGATTTGGTTATTAAGTTCTAGAGCAACACCGACGACGATAATAAGTCCTGTTCCACCTATAGCAAGGGTTGGATCTTCATTAAAGACAGTAAGTGTTAAAACTACTGGTAGAGCCGCAATAAACATCAAGCTTATTGCTCCGATAAAGGTAACTCTATTTAAAACTTTTTTAACATAATTTGCGGTTTCAACCCCTGGTCTAATTCCAGGAATATAACTACCATTCTTTTGGAAATTCTCAGCTAACCTATCTGGATTAATTTGTAAATTAGCGTAGAAATAAGTAAATAACAAGATGAGTACGAGGTAGATTATAAGTCCCCAAGGAATCATAACTCCACCAGTATTGACTAATTGGTTATATTGGAAAATTTGTAACCAACTAGCGTTCATCGCATCTTCACTAATAAAACTAGCAATAACACTAGGTGCCATCATAATTGAACTAGCAAAGATGACAGGAATAACACCAGCACTATTAATTTTTATTGGTAAGAAACTAGCTTTTGAAAGTTTTTCGCTTCCACCACTTCTAGTTGCGTGTTGAACTGGTATTTTTCTTCTAGCAAGTTCGATATAAATAACAAAAGCGACAATAGCGATTAAACAAGCGATATATAAGACGAATTGGAAGACTCCTCTCATCGCTTCTTTACTGCCGGTATTCCAACTTGCAAGTACCCATTCGCTAAATCCAGTATAGATTTGATTTGGTAAACTAGCGACAATTCCAGCAAAGATAATAACGGAGATTCCATTACCAATACCTTTAGAAGTAATTTGGTCACCTAGCCACATAACTAGCATTGCTCCAGCTACCATAATCGATACGACATAAGCGTAATTTAAGAAATTTTCTTCAAAATTAAATGTAATCCAACTCGTATTTTGTGCAGTTTGAATAATTCCATAAGCTTGAACTGCAGCTAGCATAAGTGTTAAATAACGAGTTGCCATCTCGATTTTTTTACGACCGTATTGTCCTTGCTTAGTGAGTTCACTTAATGCAGGAAGAACATCCATACTTAAAAGTTGGATGATAATTTGAGCCGTAATATAAGGCGAGACACCTAAAGCAAAAATCGAAAAGTTTTGTAAAGCACCACCACCAAGAAGATTCATTAAAGCGAAGACATTATTAGATTGATCTAAGACATCGCTATTAACAGTAATTCCTGGAGCGGTAATCGCTGCCCCGATTCTAAAGACAAATAAAATCATAATCGTGAAGAATATACGATTTACGACTTCTTTGTTTTTAAAAATTTGGATAAACTTCTTCATAACTAATTACAAATGGTAATTATATTATAAAACTTCGGCTTTTGCACCTGCTTTATTTATTTTTTCTAAAGCACTTTCACTAAATTTATTAGCTTTAATGGTAATTTTCTTAGTGAGTTCTCCTTCACCTAAAACTTTTAAACCATTAAATTCTTTTTTGATAACCTTGTCACTAACGAGTCTAGTTAAGTCAATGACTTCACCATCGTTATAGCGATTTAAGACTTTAAGATTGACGGTAGCGTAGATTTTTTTACCAAAATGTTTGAAACCTCTTTTAGGAAGTCTTCTAAAGAGTGGAAGTTGACCACCTTCAAAACCAAGTCTAACTCCACCACCAGTTCTACTATTTTGTCCTTTAGAACCAGATCCACCATTTTTTCCTAGTCCACTACCAAGTCCTCTACAGCGTCTAGTTTTAGTTTTTCTACTACCTTCAGTTGGTTTAAGATTATTTAACATCGCTACTTTCCTCCTTAGGTCCTCTAAGAGCTTTAACACCCTTATAACTCTTTAAATTACTTAAAGCATTATGTGTTGCACGGATGACATTAATTGGAGTTCTACTTCCATAAACTTTACTATAAACATTTTGAATACCAGCAAGTTCAAGAATTGCTCTAACAGCACCTCCAGCAATGATTCCAGTACCTTCAGGAGCAGGTTTTAAGAAAACTTCAGTAGCTCCAAATTTACCAATAATTTCGTGAGAAATTGATTTAGCGTTAGCAAGTTCAATATTGAAAGTATTTCTTTTTGCTTTTTCAACAGCTTTTTTAATAGCATCTGGGACTTCGCCTGATTTACCACTTCCAAAGCCATATTTTCCTTTACCATTACCAATTACGACAACGGCACTAAATTTCATTCTTTTACCACCGCTAACAACTTTAGTAACACGGTTAATAGTGACGACTCTTTCTTCGTATTCTTTTACTTCAGCTTTTGGAGCTCTTTTTGTGAAAGGTCTTTTACCTCTAGGAGCACCTTTTTTAGCGTTTTGAGCGTTTTCGTTAGTTTCTACATTTTCAGTAGTTTCTTTTACTTCAGCTTGAACTTCTTGATTTTCAACTTTCTTTTCTTCGTTTGCCATAATTTACTCCTTAGAATTTTAGACCTGCTTCCCTAGCAGCTTCAGCTAGAGCTTTCACACGACCATGATATAAATATCCAGCACGATCAAAGACGATTGAAGTAATGTTTTTTTCTAAACACTTTTTAGCAATATCTGTTCCGACAAGTTTTGCGGCTTCGATATTGTTTCCTCTAGGTAAGTGAAGTTGTTCACTACTACTAGAGCATAAAGTGACGCCTTTAGTATCATCAATAATTTGAGCTTCAATATTTTTATTACTACGATAAACACATAGACGAGGAGTAAGGCTAGTTCCACTAATCTTAGCACGAACTCTTAAATGTTTTCTTTTTCTAACTAAATTTTTATCAACAGTTTTAATCATAGCCTCTCTCCTTATTTCTTACCAGCTCTCTTACCTTCTTTACGTAAGATATGTTCGCCTTTATATTTAATTCCCTTTCCACCATATGGTTCTGGTTTACGGGTTTCACGGATTAATGCAGCCGTTTGACCAACTTTGAATTTATCACTACCACTAACTTCGATGTGGTTAGCATCGATACATTTAATTGTAACACCTTCAATTGGTTTTAAGACATTTTCATGACTATAACCAACATGTAAAACGAGATCTTGACCTCTCATTTCAGCTCTATAACCGATTCCAACGATTTCAAGTTCTTTTTTAAAGCCGTCGTGGCAACCAATTATAGCGTTATTAATAAGAGCTCTAATCGTTCCATGAAGTTGTTTTGTTTGTTTTTCTTCATTAGTTCTAGAAACTTTGATGTGACCATGTTCGATTTCAACTTTAATTAATCTAGGATCATAAGGAATTTTATCTTCCCCATTTTTTCCTTTAATATCGACTGTGTTATCTTTTATTTCAACGCTAACTCCTTCGATAAGAGGAATTAATTTTTTACCAATACGTGACATTAGTTACTCCTCCTTACCAAATGTAGCAAACGACTTCGCCACCGATATTTTGAGCTCTACAAGCTTTATCGGTTAATAGTCCTTTACTAGTTGAAATAATAGCGATACCTAAACCTCTAAGAACGCTTGGAATGTGTTTAGCATCGCAGTTAACTCTTAAGCCAGGTTTAGAAATTCTTTTTAAGCCAGTGATGACACGAGTTTTATTTTCACCATATCGAAGTGATATAGTTAAAGTCTTTTTATGTTCATCGATACTTTCAACTTTATAATCAGTGATGAATCCTTCATCACGGAGAATTTTACAAATAGCAACCTTCATTTTGCTAGAAGGCATCGAAACGCTTTCGTGATATAAAGCATTAGCGTTTCTAATTCTTGTTAACATATCTGCAATAGGATCTTGATGCATAATATTACCTCCTTACCATGAAGATTTCTTTAGTCCTGGGATCTCACCTTTATAAGCGAGTTCTCTAAGACAAATTCTACAAAGTCCAAATTTAGAATAGACTGCGTGAGGTCTACCACATCTTTTACAACGGGTATATTCTCTAACTTTAAATTTTTGAGGTCTTGATTGTTTTACTTTTAAACTTTTTCTAGCCATAAATTAACGCTCCTTATTTACTAAAAGGCATACCTAACTCTTTAAGTAAAGCGTAGGCTTCCTCATCGGTTCTTGCGGTTGTGACGATTACGACATCAAGTCCTCTTACTTTACCAACTTTATCGTAATCAATTTCAGGAAAGATGAGTTGTTCTTTAACACCTAAAGTGTAATTACCTCTTCCATCGAAACTATTTTTATTAACACCACGGAAATCACGAACTCTAGGTAAAGCAATTGAGACGAGTTTATCGAAGAATTCATACATTCTTACACCACGGAGTGTTACTTTACAACCAATTGATTGACCTTCTCTTAATTTAAAGGTAGCAATTGATTTTTTAGCTTTTGTAATGATAGGTTTTTGACCAGTAATTAAAGCGAGTTCACTAACTGCTTCATCGAGTCTTTTACTATCACTAGTTGCATCTCCAACACCGATATTTAAGACAATTTTATCAAGATGTGGAACTTGCATAATTGATTTATATTCAAACTTTTTCATTAAGTTAGGAGTAATTTCGTTATGAAATTTTTCAAGTAAACGAGTAGTTTTTACTCTTTGCTTATGTTCTCCTTTTTCTTTCTTTACTTCAGTTTTAGGAGCTCTTACTTTAGCTTTAACTTCTTTTTCTGCCATAATCTTCTCCTTTACTTAATGATCGAGTCGTTAATTTTTTGATAACGAACTTTATTTCCATCTTTATCGAACTTATAGCCAATACGAGTACCTTTTTTAGTTTTATTGTCGTAATACATAACATTACTTACATCGATTGGACTATACATTTCAACAATTGAGCCGTTAGGATTTTGTTGAGTAGGTTTTTGATGTTTCTTATGAATATTAACACCCTCGACAACTACCTTATTAAGTTTTGGGTAGGCTCTTTGGATGACACCAACTTTACCTTTATCTTTTCCAGCGATAACGACTACTTTATCACCTTTTTTAAGTTTCATATCCTTATTCCTCCCAGTTTATAAAACTTCAGTTGCAAGGGATACAATCTTCATGAATGCATCACCTTTTTCTCTTAATTCACGAGCGACAGGTCCAAAGACACGAGTTCCAACTGGTGTCTTATCTTCATTGATGATGACGCAAGCGTTATCATCAAATCTAATAGTAGATCCATCTTTTCTTTGAATAGGATAGCTAGTTCTTACGATTACTGCTTTAACAACATCGCTTTTTTTAACCTTAGCATTAGGTATAGCATCTTTAACAGCGCATAAAACGATATCACCAACAGAGCAACTCTTTCTATGGCTACCACCATAGATTCTAAATACTCTTACGCTACGAGCACCAGAATTATCAGCAACTTTTAAATTTGTTTCGGTTTGTATCATAATTACTTAGCCTCCGTAACAGTTTCTTCTTTAAGAGCTTCTTCTTTATGCTCTTCGTGTAAAACTTCTTCAAGAGCTTCTTCTTCCATTAATTTAATGCTTTCAAGAGCTTTCTTATCGACACTAACTAATCTAAATCTCTTGGTTTTGCTCATTGGACGGCATTCTTCGATAGTGACAGTATCACCAACTTTTGCAGTTTCAAGTTCATCATGAGCATAGTATTTACTTCTAAATTGAACTCTCTTTTTATATTTAGGATGTTTTCTATAAGATTCAACTTGGACAACTAATGTCTTTTTGGTGTTAGCAGCAATGACTACACCTTGAATACGTCTTCTTTTATCCATAACTTCTCTCCTTATTTAATACCGAGTTCTCTTTCTTTAAGAACTGTGTATACACGAGCAATATCTTTACGGACATTTTTAATTTCACTAGTATTTTCGAGTTGTCCGACAGCTTTCTTTCTTCTTAAATTGAATAATTTTTCTTTTAAGGAGTAAATTTGTGAATTTAATTCTTCAGTTGATAATTCTCTAACTTCAGCTATTTTCATAAACTATTTTTCCTCCCTTTTGATTACTCTTGTTCTAATTGGTAATTTGTAAGATGCCATACGGAGTGCTTCTTTAGCAACTTCATCTGGAACTCCACCAATTTCGAATAAAACTCTATTTGTTTTAACAACAGCTACCCAATACTCTGGATTACCTTTACCACTACCCATACGGACTTCAGCAGGTTTTTTAGTTTTTGCTAAGTGTGGGAAGATTCTAATCCAGATCTTTCCTTGTCTTTTGGTATATCTACTTAAGACGACACGGCAAGCTTCGATTTGACGGTCGCTTATATAGTTACCAGTGACAGCTTGGAGACCATATGTACCAAAATCGACAGTGTTACCAGCTTTTGATAAGCCTTCATATTTGATAATATGTGGTCTTCTATACTTGACTCTTTTTGGTTGTAACATATTTATTCTCCTTTCTTATCACCTTTTGGACTCGTTTCAACTTCTCCTCTACAAATCCAAACTTTGACACCGAGTTTTCCATAAGTTGTCATTGCTTCACTTACTGCAAAATCGACATCACTCTTTAAGGTGTTGATAGACATAATTCCATCTTTATAGCCTTCGCTACGAGCAATATCTGCTCCACCAAGTCTACCACTAACTTCGGTTTTACATCCTTTAGCACCAGCTTTTCTAACTTGAGAGATAGCTTTCTTTTGAACGATACGGAAACTAGCTCTTTCTTCGAGTTGTTTAGCGATTTGTAAGGAAACAATTTTAGCGTCTAAAGAAGGTTGTTTAACATCGACGACATCGACTTTTACATCTTCGTTGTGGATAAGTTTAACAAGTTCTTTCTTTAAGGCTTTAATTGTAGCTCCTTCTTGACCAAGGACGACACCAGGTCTAGCGACAAAGATCATAATTGTAACATGTTGACCTTTATTAGTCTTTTTTCTTTCAATTTCGATATGTGATAAGAAAGCATTTCTATCGATATGACTTTCAATATATTCACGAATCTTGTTATCTTCGATTAAGAAAGTTGAGTAATCTTTTTTATTAGCAAACCATCTGCTATTCCAATTTTTATTAATTCCAACTCTCATTCCTACTGGATTAACTTTTTGTCCCATAGTTTCACCTCTCTTAATCTCTTTCTTTTAAAGTGACATAGATGTTACTAAATCTTTTTACTAAGCCACTTGCACTACCTTTAGCTCTTGGTAAGTATCTTTTCATCTTGACACTATCACCAACCATAATTTCACTAACATATAACTTGTCTCCGTTCATATTGAAGTTATTAGTAGCATTAGCATAAGCACTTTTAATGACTTTACTAACCATTACACAAGCTTTTTTATGAACATTTGCTAAGATAGCAAGAGCTTCATCGACATCCTTATTTCTTACTAGATTTACGACTAAGCGTGCTTTTCTTGGAGTAACTTTGACATTTAAGGCACTAGCTTTGGATTCAGTTCTTTTTGGTTTAGCTTCTTCGACAACTTTTTTCTTTTTCTTAGAAACCTTTTCTTCTTTAACTTCAGGTGCTTTAACTTCTTCACTAGCTTTTTTAGTCTTTCTTGGTTTTTTAGTTTCGACTACTTCACTAGTTTCTTTTACTTCTTCTTTTGGAGCTTTAGCTACTCTTTTACGAGTTACTTTCTTTTCAGTTTCTTTTACTTCTTCGCTAACTTCTTTTTTAGCTCTTTTTGTAACTTTCTTTTCTTCAGCCATTAGCTTTTCCTCCATTACTTCTTAATGCCTGCAGCAGCTTTAGCAGCAGCTTTATCTTCAGCATTATTTCCAAAGTGTCCTTTATAGGTTCTAGTTGGAGCAAACTCACCGAGTTTGTGTCCAACCATATCTTCAGTAACATAGACTGTAATAAAGGCGTGACCATTATAAACAGCGAAAGTATGTTCGACAAATTCTGGGAAAATTGTACTTCTTCTAGACCAGGTTTTGATGACTTCTTTTTTGTTAACTTTATTTAAAGCTTCAACTTTTTTCATCAAGCTTTCATCAACGAATGGTCCTTTTTTTAAACTTCTTGACATAGCGTTCTCCTTTATTACTTACCATTTCTTCTTCTAATAATTAATTTAGTAGAAGCTTTCTTATTCTTACGAGTCTTAACTCCAAGAGCTCTTTTACCCCAAGGGGTTCTTGGTGCATCACGACCGACAGGACATTTACCTTCACCACCACCATGTGGGTGATCAGTTGGGTTCATAGCACTACCTCTAACGGTAGGTCTAATTCCTAAATATCTTGATTTTCCAGCTTTTCCTAAATTTACTAAGCTATAGTCTTCATTTCCAACTACACCAATCGTTGCTTTACAAGTTCCTAAGATTTTTCTCATCTCACCACTTTGAAGTCTAACGATGACATATTTTCCTTCTTTACCAAGGATTTGTGCACTACATCCAGCACTTCTACAAAGTTGACCACCTTTTTTTGGAGTAAGTTCAACATTATGAACGAATGTACCTTCAGGAATGTTATTGAGTAACATTGCATTACCCGTTACGATATCGCAAGTTTCTCCACTCACGATTTTATCACCGACTTTAAGTCCTTTTGGTTGGATGATATATCTTTTTTCTCCATCAACATAATGGATTAAAGCGATATTAGCATTTCTATTTGGATCGTATTCAATTGCGAATACTTTTCCAACTACTCCATCCTTATCTCTTTTAAAATCGATAATTCTATATTTTCTTTTGTTTCCTCCACCGATATGGCGAGTTGTAATAACACCTTGGTTATTTCTTCCACCAGTTTTCTTTAAGGTAACGAGTAAACTTTTTTCAGGAGTAGATTTTGTGATCTCTTCCATAGAGATGGTTGTCATTGCTCTACGAGAAGGAGTATATGGTTTATAACTTTTTACTGGCATAATATTTCTCCTATATGTAAGTTAACTTTATTCTTTGAATAAGTCGATTGCTTCGCCACTAGCTAAAGTAATAATAGCTTTTTTATAACCTGGGAGAGTTCCTTTATATCTACTTCCACGGGTTACAGTTTTACTTTTAGCGTGAGATGTTTGAACACCGATAACTTTAACATTATAGATGTGTTCAATAGCTTTCTTTATAGCAATCTTATTAGCGTCACTTTTAACAATAAAGGTTGCTTTATTGTTTTCTTGAGACATCGTCATTGATTTTTCAGTAATAAGAGGTTCAATAATGATATCGAAATCGTTTGCAGTACCTTTTTTTACTTCATTTACAACTTCAGGAGTTGTAACTTTTGCTTTTCTTGGCATTATTTAGTTTCCTCCTTTACTTTGTTAATACTATTTTCAAATCCTTTTAAATCTTCTTTAACAAAGATTAAGGCTTCAGTATTTAAGATATCGTAGACGCTTAAGTTTCCAATAAATCTATTGATTAAATTTGGAAGGTTACGACTTGCTCTAAGGACAAGTGAATCGTCTCTAACTAAGGTAACTTTTTTATTTTCAAGTTTGAGAGCCTTTAATAATTCACTCATTTCTTTAGTTTGTCCATTTACTTTAAGTTCATCTAAGACATAGATGTGTTCTTTTCCTAAACTTGATAAGGCACTCTTAATAGCTAATGTATGAGCTTTTTTATTTTGTCTAAGTTTGAAGTTTTGTTCTCCTTTAGGTCCAAAGACATTTCCGCCTCCAACCCAGATAGGTGAACGGGTGCTTCCAGCTCTAGCTCTACCAGTTCCTTTTTGTCTCCAAGGTTTTTTACCACCACCACTTACTTCAGCTCTTGTTTTAGTTTTAGCGGTTGCTTGACGACGATTTGCCATATAAGTGGTAACTGCATCAAACATTACTTGGTTATTCACTTCGTGAGCGAAGATATCTTTACTAACGCTAACTGTAGAAGTTTTTTCGCCTTTTAGGTTATATACATTTAATTTAATTGATTCCATATAACGACCTCCTATTAATTAGCACTAGCTTCTGTAGCTTCAGCTTTAGGAGTTCTATCGATTAATGTTTTAATTGCTTCGACATTTCCTCTTTGAGCTTTAATTGCACTTCTAATCATAACGATGGATTTTTTAGGTCCTGGGACACCACCACTAACTAAGATATAGTTTTTAGTTGCATCAACTTTAACAATTCTTTGATTTAAGACTGTTGCACTTTGATTACCCATATGTCCAGCCATCTTTTTACCAGGGATGACACGGTTATTACAACGACCATTATTAGCAAATGATCCTTGACCTCTATGGTAACCAGATCCATGTCCTTTAGGTCCTATTGTGTGACCCCATCTTTTAATAACACCAGCGTATCCTCTACCTTTACTAGTTCCTATAACATCGATAACTTCACCGACTTGGAATAAATCAGCTTTAATTTCATTACCGACTTCGAACTTGAGCATTTCATCACCTTTAAGTTCATATAAATGTTCTTTAGTAGGAACACCGGCTTTTCTATAAATTCCTTTTAAAGGATTTGTTACTCTACTTTCTTTTTTATCTTCGTAGCCAACTTGAACTGCTTCATAGCCATCACGATCTAAAGTTTTCTTTAAAGTAACAACATTAGGTAAGACTTCGATAACAGTGACAGCATACATTGTACCGTCTTCTGCGTATAATTGAGTCATTCCCATTTTACGACCAATGATACTTTTCATCACTCTTACCTCCTTATAATTTGATATCGATATCGACACCACTTGGAAGATCTAATTTTCTAAGGGCTTCAATCGTGTCACTATTTGGACTAACGATATCGATAAGTCTCTTATGTGTTCTAATTTCAAATTGTTCACGAGAATCTTTATTTATATGAACAGCTCTAAGGATTGTTACTACTTCTCTTTCGGTTGGAAGAGGAATAGGACCAACAACTCCTGCACCAGTTTTAGTAATTGCACCGACAATCTTTTCAACTGCAAAGTCTAATACTCTGTGGTCATAAGCTTGTAAGCGAACTCTAATCTTCTTAACTTTTGCCATGAATTTTCTCCTTTCTTAACAGGCCTTGTAGCTACTTCTTGTAAGTTACCTGATAACCCTTCATGACAACGCCTGTGGGTGTATCAGCAATCTTCCATATCAACATAGCCGTCAGCGTTAAAATAATACATAATCGTACTTTTTAAGTCAATAAGAAATTTCTACTAAAAATTATTAAGAAAATTTAGTATATCTCTTTTTACAACTTCTTTACAAAATTTTACCTCTTCTTGGTTTTCGATTTACATATTAAATATAGAATAATTAAAAGAAGGTTTACTATGAAAAAAAGGTTTATATTAAAAAGCTCAACTAGAATCGAAACAACTTTTAATAAACATCTTAATTTTGCTTATTATTATATAAATAGATATAAGATTAATTCTTATGGTTTTCGTGTTCTAATAAATTTAGAAGATTTTCATATAAACTATTTTTAAAAAATATTAACTTAAAATAAACCAATGCATTAAAAAAATTTAATCACACATATAAATAATATAATTGAATAAATATATTAAAAACAGGTAAATTAAAAATGGTAATCATAAATAATCTATATAAAGAATATGTTAAAAATAAAAAGGCAAAATTAATTTATGAAAATCTTAAAGTTACTTTTAAACAAGGATTAAATGTCATCCTTGGTAAATCTGGTAGTGGTAAAACTACTTTATTAAATATTATTGCTGGTCTAACTTCCTATGATGGAGTAGTTAAAATTGATGATTTAGAATTAGAAAAATATAAAAATAGAGCTTCTTTACTAGGTAATTTAATTTCTTACATAACACAAGATTACAATTTACTGAATGAACTTAATGTTTATGATAATTTAACAATTAACCTAGTTAAAAATAAAAAAGAAAAAATTGATAAAAAATTAGTTATAAACACTTTAAAGAAAGTTAATTTAAATGAAGATATTCTAGATAAAAAAATAGATGAAATTAGTGGTGGCGAAGCTCAAAGAATTGCTATAGCAAGAGTCTTGCTTAATGATAGTAAAATAATTTTAGCTGATGAACCAACTGGTAATTTAGATGAAGATAACGCTTTAAAAATTTTAGAATTATTTAAATATTTATCTAAAAGTTGCACCATTATTTTAGTTACTCATAATAAATCTTTAGCTTATAAATATGCTGATGGATTATATGAAGTAGATGATAAAAAACTTCGTGTTTTAAAAGAAAATCAAAGTATTGAAAATAACAAAAACCCTGCAAATCAAAACAAAAAGCCTGCAAAACTCAACTTTTTTAATTTATTTAAATTTTCTAATTCCATACTTAATAATAAAAAGTTCATCTCTTTTTTCTTAAGTTTAGCCTTAATATTCTGTGGTGGATTTTTATCTAGTGGACTAGATTTAATCGATAATAATATTCCAAAAGAACTAAATGAAATCTCACTTAAATATAATATTTCTAGTGGTTTAATATTTAAGCAAAACGAAATATCAGTTAATCAAATTGATCTAGATAATGAAGTTATTAATAGTGAATTAGCTAATGAAATTAATGCTTTAAGTAAAGAAAAAAATTTAACTTTATATCCAGCTTATGTTCCTTCTCCTTATATAGAAGATAGTCCTTAATTAAACACATTAAAAGAATTAGACTTTGGTAATCATATAAATAATATTTTAGTTAATGATAATAATGAGATATTTAATGATTTAGGATTAACCTTAATTGGATCACTTCCTAAAGATAATGAAGTAATTTTAACAAATGAAACTCTATTAGATTTAGGGTGGATTGGTGAATATTATCTCGATAATACTAGTATTTTATCTAGTTTTATTGGTAAAACTTATAAATTAAATGTCGAAGGCACCACTTCTTTAAAAATTTCTGGAATCGTGATTAATAATCACTATGAACAATATATAGATGAAAATAGTTTAGAAGTATAAAAATATTATGATTTATATAAAGCGATCTTTTTAACACTTCTACTTTTAACAAAATAAATGAAAATTATAGCGATATATCGATGTTTTATTTTAAAACTAGCGAAGATAACTTTAAAAAAGTTATCGAAATAATAAATACTTTAAATAATATAGATGCTAATGCTAATTTAAATATAGGTAATATCTTACTAACTTCTTCTTTTGGTCCTTTTACTAATAGTGATGTAATTAGTATATTTTTAATATTTTTAGTCTTTGTTATTATAATTTTATTAATCTATTTATTTAATTATGCTTATTCAATAATAACTATAAAACAAAATACGATAAATAAATTGTTGAAACTAGGATTTGCAAAGTTAGAATCATTTAAAATGTATATCCTTAATTTAAGTTTAATTAATCTTATTTCTTTACCCTTTTATTATTTAATTTATTATATTGTCAATATCTTTTTAAATAATTTAGCGTTTAATAATCAAACAAATCTAATTTTAACTTCTTTAGTTAATTATGAATTTTATGTTCCAATAATAATCTTTATTATCACCTTAACTATATTAACTTCTATTACTTTCTTAATTTATCTAAGATTAACTAGCAAAAAGAATAATTAAATGTTTATCGTTAATTAAATTAGTAATGTAGGTGCTATATAAAAAAATATTTAAAAGATTTAATTTTGGCTAAAATTCGATTTAATCTTATTTTAGACGCTTGTTTTTATACTTATAATCGTCTAAACTATATACAAGAGGTTATTTATGTTTATTAAAAGAGATATCAAAAAGTTCTTATTGGATACATCAAGTGATTATTCCTGTATATTGTTAACTGGTCCAAGACAAGTCGGTAAAACTTTCTTGTTTGAAACTCTTTCGGATGATAATAGACAAAAAGTTTCTTTAGACGATATAGAAATAAGGCACTTAGCAACGACTGATCCTAAATTATTTTTTTCTATTTATAAAACTCCAATTTTAATCGATGAGGTGCAATATGCACCTGAACTTTTTCAATATATTAAAATAGCTATTGATAAAGGAGCTAGACCTGGTTCTTTTTGGTTAACTGGGTCGCAAATATTTCGTTTAATGAGGTTAAGTGGAGAATCACTTGCGGGTAGAGTTGCCTTATTAAATTTATTACCATTATCTCAACATGAAATATATAATCAAGATAAACCATTATTTGATACTACTTTAAAACTTGATTCATTTATTAATCAAAATAAGCTAATAAATAAGGTTTCAATTGATGAAATATATAAAAGAATCTTTAAAGGTGGAATGCCTGGAATCATTAGCCAAAAATATAATAATGAAAATTTGTATTATTCAAGTTACTTAAATACATATGTATTACGCGATATTATGCAAGAAGCAAATGTAAATGGGCTTAAGTATTTAGAGTTTTTAAGAGCTACTGCTGTTAGAATTGGACAAGTTTTAAATATTCATTCCATAGCACAAGATGTCGATATAAGTGATGAAACAGCTAAAAGATGGCTTAGTTTATTAGAAAAATGTGGAATTATATATTATTTATATCCTTACTCTCGTAATGATTTAAAAAGAACTATTAAAGCTCCTAAATTATACTTTTTTGATACCGGATTAGTGCGTTATTTAGCTCGCTATGTGACTAGTGAAGAATTAAGTGCTGGCGCTTTAAATGGAGCAATTTTAGAAAACTATGTAATTAATGAAATAATTAAAACTTACTACAATCAAGGTAAAAATCCATTCCTCTACTACTATCACGATAAAGATCAAAATGAAATTGATTTAATAATCGATGAAAATGGTTTGCTACATCCTTTTGAAATAAAAAGATCTGAGTCGCCTACCATAAAAATGACCAAAGCTTTTAATATTTTAAGAAACAATTTAAATAATGTTGGAATTGGAGGAATTATTTGTACAAGAGATTCCTTTACTATGCTTGATGAAAATACCTTAGTTATTCCAGTTTCTTTTTTATAGATAAAGGCAAAAAGCCTGCAAAACTCAACTATTTTATTAGAAATTTAAAAATTACTAATTTTAATCTTATCGTTTTCTTCAAAATTATTAATCATAAATAAGTACTAAAGTTTGATTGCCTATCTAGTATAGATTTCTCTAAAAAGTACTACCTTTTATTTTTAATTTTCATAAACTGAATTTCACTTTACGAGCGTTTATTTTATTATTGAAAATAATAAAGTAAAAATCTAAAATAAAGAACATATGAGGAGTAGCGAAGTAAGTGAAAGCGACATCTCGGTAATATAATACCCGCCCACTTACGAGTTTATCAGCCAGATCATCTATTTACGGAGGTAAAAGGTATGGCAAAAGAAAAAACAGCAGATAATACTATGCCAAAAAAAGAAATTCCTAATTACGAAACTTTAACCGTTGAACAAGTTGAAGAAAAATTAGGAACTAATAAAGAAACAGGATTAAGTTCTTCTGAAGCTAGTGCTAGACTTGAAAAATATGGCCCAAATAAGCTAGAAGAAAAGAAAAAGAAAGGTTGGTTTAGAATCTTTTTAGAACAAATGAATAATCCAATGATTTTTGTTTTATTTGCTGCAATTATCATCACTTTAGGTATTTCAATATTTGAAACAATTAACGCTGCTAATGCAGGATGGATTATTGATGGTGAACCTATTCAAAATGTTTTCTTAGATGTTGGAGATTGGCCTGATGTCATCATCATTTTAGCAGTTATTATATTAAATGCAGTAATTGGCACTGTTCAAGAAATTAAAGCTCAAAATTCATTAGAAGCATTAAAAAAATTATCCTCTCCAGAAACTACAGTTATTAGAGATGGTAAAAGAATCAAAATCAAATCAGAAAATTTAGTTATAGGTGATGTCGTTGTACTTGAAGAAGGCGATACAATCGGGGCTGATTTAAGATTAATTGAAGCAATCAATTTAAAAGCTAATGAATCAAGTTTAACTGGAGAAAGCGTTCCAGTTGAAAAAGATTCTACTATTACTTTTTCTAATAAAGTTGGCATCGGTGACCGTATTAATATGGCATATATGTCTACTCCTGTCACTTATGGTAGAGGTTTAGGAATTGTCACTTCTACTGGTATGGATACTGAAATTGGTAAAATCGCTAATGCATTAGATAGTGAAGAAGACCAAGAAACACCATTACAAAAAAGTTTAGCCAAACTCTCAAAGTTCTTAGGATTTTTAACATTAGGTGTTGTTATCGTCGTTTTAATTGCTGATATTATTTGGCTATTTGTCGAAAAAAATAACACAAATGTAAATAGTTGGCTTGAAGCCTTTATTAATGCGATTGCTTTAGCTGTCGCTGCAATTCCTGAAGGTCTTCCTGCTGTTGTTACTATTGTTTTATCTATTGGTGTTCAAAGAATGGTTAAAGCTAATACAGTTGTTAGAAAGCTTCCTAGTGTAGAAACTTTAGGTGCAGTTAGTATAGTTTGTAGTGATAAAACTGGTACTTTAACTCAAAATAAAATGACTGTTTTAAAAGCTTATGTCGATGAAAAATATTTTACAGAAAATGATTTTAATACCGATGTAGCTTCAAGTAATCCAGATCTACTTCTACTTGCTAAAGGAATGTCCCTATGTTCTAATGCTACAGTTGATGAAGGATTATATGGTGATCCAACTGAAATTGCTCTAGTTGCTTTTTCAAATCAATTTGATATGCATAAAAAAGATTTAGAAAACTTAACTCCTAGAGTAGATGAATTACCTTTTGATAGTGTTAGAAAAATGATGTCAACTAAACACTTAACTAAAGATGGAAAAACAATTATTTATACTAAGGGTGCTTTAGATAGTATCTTAAAATATGCAACAAAAATAAAAGTTAATGATGAAGTTAGAGCTATCACTAAAGAAGATATCGATAAAATTTATACCGCAAATAAATATTTCTCTAGTAAAGCTTTAAGAGTTTTAGCTCTATCTTATACTAATAAAGAAAATATTGAAGAAAGCGACTTAATCTTTGTTGGTCTAGTTGCAATGATTGATCCTGCTAGACCAGAAGCTAAACCTGCAGTTAAGAAATTTAAAGATGCGGGTATTACAACCGTAATGATTACTGGTGATCATAAAGATACCGCTTTTGCTATTGCTAAAGATTTAGGAATTGCCGAAAGAGAAGATCAATGTGTAATGGGACAAGATATCGATAATCTTTCTCAAGAAGAACTTCAAAACTTATGTAAAACAGTTAGAGTTTTTGCTAGAGTTTCACCTGAAAATAAAACTTCGATTGTTAAGGCTTTTCAAGCTAATGGTAATATTTGTGCAATGACTGGAGATGGTGTTAACGATGCTCCAAGTTTAAAAGCTGCTGATATTGGTATAGCAATGGGTATTACAGGAACTGATGTTGCTAAAGGTGCAGCTGATATGGTTTTGACTGACGATAACTTTGCTTCAATCGAAAAGGCTGTTGAAGAAGGTAGAGGAATATACGCTAATATCAAGAAAACTGTTATATTCTTACTCTCAAGTAATATTGCTGAAGTTTTAGCAATGTTCTTTATCATCTGTATAGGATTCCCTTCTCCTTTTATTGCAATTCACTTATTATGGGTTAACTTAATAACTGATAGCTTACCTGCTATTGCTTTAGGCATGGACCCTAAAGATCCTAATAATATGAAAGAAAACCCTCGTGACCCTAAAGAAAGTATTTTAGCTAAAGGTGGACTTGCTACAACTATTGGATTTGGTGCAATTATCACTATTGCTGTTATCATTTCTTACTTTGTAGCTGCATTATTAAGTCCAGAATTTTATAGTGATGGCTTTGCAAATCAAGGCTTTATGGGAATTAAGGCTTTCTATGAAAGCGCTGAACACGAATTACAATTACATCAAGCTCAAACAATCGCCTTTACTACATTAGCTGTTAGTGAATTATTCCATATGGTTGGTATGTCTAACATGAATAAATCGTTTATTCATGTCTTTAAAAATAAGAATCACATGATGTTAATTGCTTTCTTAGTTGGCTTAGGACTTCAATTCTTCGTCATTATGACTCCAGGTGTTCAAGATGTATTTTCAACTACTAACTTAACATGGCAAGAATGGTTAGTAACTTGTGCTTTAGCTTTAATGCCTCTAATTGCTCATGAAATACTTGTCTTAGTAAAATACTTAATTAAAAAATTTAAAGCTAAAAAGTAATTTTTATCCCCCACTAAGTCTTAAAAATCCCTACTTGTATATAAAGGAGGGATTTTTTAATGATTAAGAAATTATTTTTATTTCTATTTAGTATTTTTTCTTTAATTAGTTGTTCTAATAAGGATTTATGTGATTGTAAAGATTATCAAAATAGACAATTTTTAAATTACTACGAAACTTATGGATTAACTTCATTAGATAACTTTTTTAGTTTATCTAATGATATGTACTATATTTATTTATATAGTATAACTTGTCCTCGTTGTGAAAATATTAAAGGTTGTGTATTAGATTACTTAGATACCTCAACTTCACCACCTCTATATCTACTTCAAAAGGATAAAATTGAAAATTTTAAGGATTATTTTAAAGCATTACCACTTGACTATAATAAAGAAAATAGAGAAACTTTAATAAAAGAATGCATTAATAAATCATCGCTAAGTGAAATTTATTATTTTGGGACACCTACATTAATAGAAATTAACGAAAATAAATTAACAAATATGTTAGTTGGTGAAACATCGTTAATAAACTTTTTTAGTAATTTTTAATATTTATTATATACAAAAAATTAATTCTAATTTATAATTTTCATATGAGATTTGCAAGGTTATTTGTTCTACTTTCAATATTTTCACTAGTTTCTTGTAATAAAACTAGAGACTATAGTGACCATAAAAATCGTGAATATTCAACTTATTACGATAGATTTTTATTAAATGATTTAAATGATTTTTATAATCAAGATAGTGATTTATATATCATCTATATGTATGGTTCAACTTGTGAACCTTGCACTAAAATTAAAGGTGTAATTTTAGATTATTTAGATGAAATTATTGATGGAACTTGCACATATATAACTGACTTTTACATCTATGAAAGAGAGTTAGATCCTAATTATTCTAGTGGTGCTTGGAGTAGCTATTATTTTAAGCCATTACCAGAGAATGCTACTTCAATTAGAAATACTTTAATTACTGAAATGTTGGGAGCTACTTCTCTTAGCGAAACATACTTTTTTGGAACACCTTCTTTATATATTATTAAAGATCATTCTTTAGATAATTTAATATTAGGTAGTTCTTCTTGTGGAGATTATATTTATAGGTATTTATAAATGAAAAAAAGTTTAATATTAATTCCAGCCTTATTTAGTTCTTTTATTTCCTTGGGTTTTATTAATAAACCTGTCAACATATTTAAATCAGTTACCGAAATATCAACTATAGATGAGCTTCGTTCTACAAGTGAAGAAATAAAAGAATACTATAGTGCATTAGATGGTAAAGATTTAAAAGGTGATGAATTTTTAAGTGCTTTACAAGAAATATTAAAAGAAAATCAAACTAAATGTGATTATTCTGGTAAAAGTGGAAAATCTAAAAGTAAAATTTGGGATACATATCTACTTGCTGATCGAAACTTTGATAAATCACCTTTAACAACTGAAGAAATAAATAAAATAAATGAAGGTGACCCTTATTGGTGGGATACCGACTTAGTTTATTGTAATGTTTTATATGAAGAGGAACCTTATAAATTTGATCGACAAATAGTAAATCAAAATATTGAAGGCCAAGAAGAACAAAAAATTGACCGTGAACATATTTATCCTAAATCCTATGGTTTTAATGGTGCTAATGGTAATAATGATGCCTATAAAGATATGCTAGCAGGTTGCGATATGCATAATCTTCATATGGGTGAAGGTACTTCTAATCAAAATTATCATGGCAATCTTCCTTATGGCAATGTAAGTGAAATCGATAAAGAAAATAAAGACAATATCGCCATTTCTTCTTTAAGTGGAACAGTTGGAAGCTATAAAGGTACTCATGAAGTTAAAGAAGGCACTACTTCTTATACTAAAGAAGTATTTGAACCAATCGATAAAGACAAAGGCGATATCGCTAGAAGCATTTTCTATATGGCAGCTAGATACCATAATTATGAAGAAAATGTTATAGGTGAAACTTATCCTACACCTCGACTTTTATTAAGTGATTTTCCAAATGATCCTAAAGATGGCACTCATGAACCAGGCGAAACTAAAGATACAGATATATCTTATGGTGTCTTAAGTGATTTAATAGAATGGAATAAACTTGATGAAGTCACTGAAAGTGAAAAATTAAGAAATGATTTAGTCTACAAATATATTCAGCACAATCGTAACCCATTTATTGATTTTCCTAAATGGGTAGATATCGCTTTTAATCCAGATACAGAATATGTAATCGATTTAAATAGTGAAGATGGCGTTAGTTTAGCTTTTGAAGCTAATATTAGTTTTGGTAATAATACAAACACCTATGCATTAAATGAACCAATTGATTTTTCTAATTTGGTAATGAATTACACTCTTCCTGGAGAAGATGAAAAAACTAGCGATTACACCAATTTAAATTTAGATATCACTAATAGATTAAATGATAAAGTAATTTATAGTAATTACGATATGTCAAAGCCTTTAACCTTAGAGGAAGGATATTATAAATTTAATTTCGCTTTAAAAGAAAATAATGAATATTCATTAGATGTTGAAGTTAAAGTTGGTGATTGTAATATAAATTATGTAGTTGATTTTAGTTCAATCCCTGAAACACAAAATTTATTTAAACCTCTTAATTTAAGTGCTATTAATGGAACTATTTCAATTGGTAACACTACTAAAAACTTATCTTACAGTGATTTATCGATAAAACTATTAAACGCTAACAAAGAAGAAATTAATATTAGTGGTGATAATATTAGACTTTCTTTTGGTAATTACTCAATTGAAGCAAGTTACACTGATTTTTTAGGTGAATCTCACTCATTAACAAAAGATTTTAAAGTTGGTTTTGTTTTAGATGCTTTAACTATAGCAATAATTGTTATTGCTATAGTAATAATCGTTATTTTAATAATTTTGATAGCCACCAAAAATCATAAGAAAAATAAAAGAAAAACCAAAAAATCAAATAGATAAACTTAAGAATTAAATGTTTCATCAATCTTAGAATTAATGTGTTTTATAACGTCTTCATTAATTTTTAAGATTCGGTCATAAGTAAAGATACCATTAGTTTCGTCTTCAATATCATTAAGTTCAGTATAAATTACTCCATTAAGACCTTTCTTAATTAAAGGTAAAATTTTCTTCATGTATAGTTTTGAATAAGCTTGTTCATATTTTTCTTTCTTATTGTAAATGCGATATCCAAACTTCTTTAAGCCAAAGAAATGATCTTTAATCGTATAACTATACCCACCAAATTCAGTAAAAATAACAGGTTTTTGCAGGGTTTTTGAAATTTTTAAAGGATAAAAGTAAGAGTGAATACTTCTAATTTCGTTAAATCCATTATCGTACCAGCCACTAGCTACATCATAAATCCTAGAGTTGTCTATTTCTTTAGCCATAAGATAAATTTCATAACTATCAAATTGACCCCAGCCTTCATTAAATAAAGTATACATAATAATTGAAGGATGATTATATAACCTATTAATAATAGAATTTAACACTTCTTTATATTCGTTTTTAGATTCAGTTTCTTCTCTAGAGAATTTCTTATAGTCCTTATCATTTTCTTTCTTTAAAAATGGAAATACCCCACCTTTAGTAATAGTCCAGAATTTATAATCACTTCCACCATTAGGAATATCTTGAATAACAAGTAATCCATTAGCATCACAATAATAATAAAATGTATCGCACTCTTCTTTAATATGAACTCTTAAAGTATTAAAACCTAATTCTTTAACTTTACTTATATCAAATAAATAATCTTCATAAGATTTAGGAGTTAAATTACCTTCTTTATAATAACCTTGATCTAATAAACCATTAATAAATATTTTTTTATTATTTAAATAAAGATTACTACCTTCAATTTTTATATCTCGATACCCAAAATAAGTATTAACAATATCCTTATTAAACCTAATCTCAACATCGATAAGTTTAGGATCATCAATCTCCCATAAAGGTAAACTTAAATCTTTAAGTACTACTTCTTTATTAGTTTCAACATCAAACTCATATCTATCAAATTTTAAATGAGCTATTCCATCTTTATTTGTTTTTATAAAGACTTTTAAACTATTTTCATTAATTAAAGGAGTAAATTTTGATTCAATAATAAATTCATCGCTAGTTGATTCAAGCCAAACCGGTTTATAAATACCACTACTAGAAGTATACCATACTCCACCTCTAGATAATTTTTGTTTGCCTCTAGTTAAACTTGACCTATTTGTTTCATCTTTACAAATAACTTCGAGTACAAACTCATTAGTTTTAATAAATGGCGTTATATCTAAAACAATTGGTGTATAACCTCCAATATGAGTAGAGATATGAATTGAATTAATATAAATTTTAGAAATTTGATCAATTCCATCAAAATGTAGAACCAATCTGTCTTTTTTAAATTTTTCTGGTAATTTAACTAACTTTCTATAATGAATATATTCATCTACTTCTAATAAATGAGATACACCACTTAAAGGAGATTCAATTGCATAAGGTACAATACACTTCTTGTCGTACTTTACATTTAAGTCATTACTTTTATTAATAACAATATCCCATTCTCCATTTAAACATAAATAACTATCTCTAACAAAACTTGGTCGAGGATATTCACTAAGTGGAACTTCTTCATTATGTTTATTACCTTTAATTAATATTCCTAAATTCTTATTTTTCTTATCTTTTTTATCTTTATATATTAAATAAGTTAAAGGTATAAAAATTAAAACCATAATTGCTAAAGCAACTAGCCAAATATAAGCACTAGGTAAAGGTTTAGTTTGACCTAAATCGGTATAAAATTTATCACTAAAATTCTCACTTAAAGCTTCACCAATAAAAGGGCCAGTCACCATAGGAAGCATAACGACAAAAATCATTCTGATTCCCATAAATGATCCTTCTTCACCTTTAGGTATATTGTCTCTAACTATGGAATTTAATAAGCTAGTCATTGAAATATAGCCAAACATCATTATTGTTCCAGCAATAATCGCAAAAGCTAAGTTTCCAGGATTAACAAAATAAACTAAAAGTAATCCAGCCATATAAATTAAACTAAGTGGTATTAACATAATTAATTTATTATGTCGGTCACTTAAAAAACCAAATAAAATACTTAGAATACTACCTAAAATTAAGACACAACCTAATACAATTGAAAAATTAATTCCGCTAAATTCTAAGTTATGTTCGAAGTAAACCATTAAATATGGAAAGAAGACTTGTGTCGCTACACAATATATTAAATAAGCGATTAAAACTATATAAAGCTTCTTATTATTTTTTATCGTTTTTAATTTAAAACCCTCTAAAACTTGACTAAAATATCCTTTTTTTCTTTCTTCTTTAGGTTCTTTTGGTAACAAGAAAATAGATAAAATACCAACTAAAAATACTACTCCACCAATAATATAAAAGAATAAATCCCATCTAGGGGTTTCTAGTTGTGTTAAATTATTTAAACCTACAAATATTATAAGCATTGCAAATAAAGGTAAAACACTTAAAACTCCCTCAACTTTTCCTCTATTTTCTTTACTTACAACTTTCGTGACATAACTATTAAAAGAAGCATCATTAGCACTACTTCCAAAGAAAGTCATAACACAATCAAGTACTACAACAAATACTCCACTTAAAAATCCAGCATTAGCTATTGGAAATAAAGCATGAACATTATCGACATTAATTAAACCAAATGCAGCTGTTGAAATTCCCCATAAAATATAGCCTGAAATTATAAAAATCTTTCTTTTGCCTAAATAGTCAGTTAAAGCACCTATTAAAATAGTAGTTAAACATGCAGTTACTGCACTTAAGGCTACTGTTAAAGATATTAAACTTAAATAATTACCACCATCATCCAGATAGAAAATAAAACTATTTAGATACATATTTTCAACAGCCCAGGCAAGTTGACCAGCTAATCCAATTATGATAAAACTAATCCAGCTTTTAATCGATATCTTCTTATTCATAAAAGTTAGTCTCCTATTTACTTAAATTTTAGCACTACTTATTTAACTTGACTTATATAATTTAAAACATCAGAAATTTTATTTATGATATCACTAGCTATCACACTGTTTTCATTAATTGTTTCAATAGCAAAATCACTAGCTTTTCCTAAAATATAACTAGCTAAACTTACTTCTTTAAGTAAATCGATGTTTTTAACGACCATACCTAAAGTAATTCCACTTAAAACATCTCCACTTCCACCCTTTGCTAAAGATGGGTTGCCTGTAATATTAAAATAAAAAGTTTTACCATCACTTGCTACACTTGTTTCACTTTTTAAATTAATGATAACTTTATATTTATTAGTAAACTCTTTTAAATAAGATAATGTTTCTAAATTTAAACATTTAATTTCTTTATTAATTAGTCTAGAAAATTCTTTTATATGCGGTGTTAATATTACATCACATTTATGAGTTACTAATGCATCTATTCCATACTTAGATAAACTATTAATTCCATCAGCATCTATAATAAGTTTACCTTCATAATTATTTAATAAATAAACTATAACTTTATAAACTTCTTCGCTTATTCCTATTCCCATTCCAATTGCTATAGCATTCATTTTTAATAAACTATCTAAATCATCTTTATTAAACTTTATATGTCCATCATTATCACTCATCCCTTTATACATTATTTCAGGATAATGAAGACTATATAATGGAACTAAAGATTGAGGTATACATAATGTAGTGTATCCTACCCCACATCTTAATGCGCTTATAGCATTATAAGAAAGTAATATACTACCTAAATATTCTTTACACCCACCAATTAAAGCTACTCTACCATAAGTACCTTTATTAGAAATTCTTTCTCTTTTAGGAAAAAACCTTGCAAAATCCAACTTATTTAAACAAAAACAGTTATTATTAATATCACTTCCATCAAGTCCTATATGAACAATTCTTACTTTATTAAAGTAGTTTCTCCCTCGATTTATGATAAAACCAATCTTATAGAACTCAATTGTATATAGATAATCGCATTTAAAAGCGATACCCATTATCTCGCCAGTACTTCCATTAACTCCACTAGGAATATCAATACTAATTTTTAATCCATTAAAACTATTTAATATATTGATAACTTCTTTATATTCTCCACTTATCTCTTTATTTAGTCCACTACCAAATATGGCATCAACATAAATATCATATTGATCAACTAAATTATCGATAAATTTACCTTTGTTAGCGATATATTCTTCTTGATAAAACTTTGCTTCTAAATTTTTTATTTCTTTATTTTTCTCGATTTGATAAATATTAACTTCATAGTTATGTTTTAATAGTTCATTAGCTAAAACATAACCATCTCCAGCATTTCCTCCTCGACCAGTAACTATTAAAACTTTACTATCTTTAGCTAAATATTTTTTAATTTCTTTATAAATACCAACTCCAGCTCTTTTCATTAATTCTTTTGAAGCAATTCCTTTTTTTATTGTGATTTCATCAATATTTTTAGCCTCTATATCATTAATAATATTAATCATAGTGCCTCCTAAATAATCTCTCTAGATTTATGACAAGTTAAATATATTATTTGATATTTCTTTGATAATTCTTTTAATAAATCTATAGCTTTTTTAATATGAGATTCATCTAAATTAGTAAATGAATCATCTAAAATTATAAAAGGTTTTTCTTTATTATAAATGATATTAATTAAAGCAAATCTAAGAATTAAACTAACAAAATCTAAATAACCTTTAGATAATAAATTTATATCTAGTCCACTACCACTATTAGTGTCTAAAATTAGTTTAAAATCAGAATTAACATTAAAACTATTTATTCCTTTAACATCTTCCTTTTTTAAAATAGGATTAATAAAATCGGTTAATGGCTTAACATATTTTGCATTTAAATTCGTATAACTTGAAATAAAAAACTCTTTAGTTAGTTCAAGTAATTTTGTTTTTTCTTCTAATTCTTTTAAACTCTCTTCTTTATATTTAATTAATTCTTTGTTATCTTCAACTTTTTCATATGTAAACATTAGTTCATTGTTTAACTTTGATTTTAAAGATATTAAATCACTATTAATTTTACTAAGTTCATCATTGTTATTTTTACTTTCAAGATTTAATTTTTCTAAATCGATATTTTCATTTTTACTAAATAAATTCTCATTATTATTTTTTAAATTTAAAAGTTTATTATTACAAACTTCTAATTCTGTATTTAACTTTCTTAATTCTTTTAAATTATATCTTGCATCAATTAAATTAAAATTAGTGTCATTAAAATTATAGTGTTTATAAAATTCTTTAATCTTGAACTCTAAATCTTTTATTTTTGCCTCGTAATCGCTTTTATTTTTATAAAAACCCTCTAAAACTAAATTATTTTTTAAAAATAACTCATAATTCGTATTAAATTTAGCTATTGATTCATCTAAATTTTCTAGATTAAATTTACATTTTTTTATTACTTCAATAGCTTCTATTGAAGGGATAATTTTTTCAATTTTAATTTCCTCCACTTCGTTTTTCTTAGTTTTACTTTTATAAAATAAAAATAATAAAACGCTTCCGGTAAGAATAAAAATAACACCTAAAATTGTTGCTATAATTAAGCCATAAGTAGAATTGCTAACAAAAATAAGACTTAGAAACGAGATAAGGCATAAAGCATAGAAAACTAAAGAAGAAAAAAGAAACTTCTTATTTCTAGTAAATTCTTCTTTAACCTCATTAATTTTTGTTTCATATATTTTTTCTTTTTTATTAATATTTTCTTTATCGATTTTATTAGGAGTGTAACCATTAAATAACACTAAATTTTCTTTTTCTGTGTTTTCGATATTCTTTAAATTATTATTTTGTTCTTTTATTAGATTAGTTACTTGATTTTTATTATTTTCATACTCGTTTAAAATTTCTTCGTTAATATCTGCATTATTAAAATATTTCTTAATTCCGCTAATATCTTTTTCATATTTAGCCTTATTTTCTTTAAGATTATTATAGTCATTTATAACTTTTAAATTAGCGTAAGAATTATTGATTATATCTTTATTTTTGTTTAGTTGTTCTTTTCTATTTTCAAGGTTATTTATTTTATTTTTTACCTCATTTATTTCGCTTTCAATATTATTATGCTCAAGGATATAATCCTTTAAATCTTTAATTTCTTTTTGAATCTTTTTATATTCATTATTATCAGCTCGACCTTTAGGGCTAATTAGCTTTATATCGCTATCGATTTTACTAATAATTTCAGGGTAAATGTCGATATCAACAATATGCCCTACAACTTTATGAATTGAGTCTTTTAAAGAATCGTTTGTATCTTTATTATTTTTAAAATCGATAAAATTTTGTTCAATAAAACAAGTCTTTTTAAAAGTTTCAAAATTTACTCCTAGTAAACTTTCTCCAATAGGTCTATCTAATTCATCTATTTTTATCTCGTTAAAAGATTTTAAATCGATAACTTTTAAAGTTTCATTAAAAGTTCTTTTACCTTTGCTAGAGTAAATTCTTTCAATCCTATATTTATTTAAATTATCGAGTTCAATTTCGATATACCCACCAAAACTAGTTTCACCCCAGGTTTTATACATATTTACTAACTCAAAATCTACTTTTGTTCCATATAAAATGACTAAGATAAAATTAGTTAAAGTAGTTTTACCATTTCCATTATCTTTAATAATCGAAGTTAAATCGCTTTTAAAATTAAGATCAAAATTTTTAAGTACTCCAAAATTATTTATGTGTAAACTAAGTAATTTCATTTTATTTCACTTTCACTAAAATATTTAGTTCCTAGTTCTAATATTTTGTTTTTAGTCTCTTCACTAAGCGAACTATTTAATAG
>JADIMY010000079.1 GCA_017694345.1 Candidatus Onthovivens merdipullorum
ATTAAATCAATTAAATATAAATTAAATTAGTGAAAAATTAATAGCATTTTTTACTTATTTTTTAATTTATCATTTATATTAACTTTTAAATAACAAATCGAGGAGGGTTCATATGAAAAAAACAAAATATATTTTAATGCTTTCTATGGCTGGTTTTCTCTCTTCTTTATCTTTAACTAGTTGTGGGGGTGGCGAATTAGAACAAGTTCAAAAATATAATGTATCAACTAAAGATGTAGAAGGAGCTACAGTCTCTACTAGTTTAACTGAAGCTGGTGCTGGAGAAGAGGTTACTATTACAATTAATGTAACTGATGAAACTAAAGAAATAAGTGCGGTTTATGCTAATGATTTAGGTGTTGCCAAAGATTCATCTGGAGCTTATAAATTTTTAATGCCAAGTGAAGATGTAGAAGTTAACGTTGTTCTTACAGAAAAGGTTATTTCTACATTTAGTGTTACTTTACCTAGTGATCCAGTTGGCTATACTATAACTTCAGATAAAGCTACAGCTAAAGTTGGTGAAGAAGTTAGTTTAACAATTACTGTAACCGATGAAACAAAATTAATAGGTACAGTTTTAGCTAATGATTTAGCATTAGCTAAAAGTAGTGATGGAACATATAAATTCACTATGCCTAGTGAAAATGTAACAATTAGTGTTACTTTAGTTGATGTTGAAACTGAAACTTTATATACAATAACTGCTCCAACAGTTGAAGGAGCGACAGTTACTTTAAGTCAAACTAGTGCCTATGCTGGTGAAGTAATCGATGTTATAGTTGAAGTAACAGATGAAACAAAAGTTGTAGATACTTTAGTTGCTAATGATGTAATAACTTTAGGATTAGGTAGTGATGGTAAGTATAAATTAGTAATGCCTGAAGCTAATGTCACATTAACGCTTACTTTAAAAAATGTTGAAGTTACACCAACTTATTCTTTAACTTTGCCTGAAGAAACTGAAGATTATTCAGTTACTGCAGACAAAACTACAGGCTTATTACCTGGGGAAAAAGTAGATTTAACAGTTAATCTATTAAATGAAAAGAAGATGATTACGACTCTATCATTTAATGGCTTGTCTTTGGCTTATGACCCTTCTTTGCCTACTCAAGTTGTTAGTGTTATTATGCCTGAAGATGATGCAACTTTGGTAATTGAAGTTAGTGATGATCCACTAAAAGTCGAATATGATTTAACATATGAGGCTAGTGATATTGAAGGATATTATTCTGCTAAATTTATTAATTCTGAAGGTGCAACAATTACATCGGCAATGGCTGGTGAAGAAGTAGGTCTTGTGGTTGATAATATAGAAGAAACTCAAACAAAAGAAATAAGTAGAGTTTGTATAAAGGAAGGCAATAATACTGGAACTTGGTATGATTATGATGAATTAGGTTTTAGTTATTATTATGATGTTAATACAGCAAAAGAAAGATACACTTTTACGATGCCAGAAGGAATATTACATTTTGAATTCACATTAGCCGATAAGAGTTACGATATAAATTTCGAAGAGGAAGACAAAGTTTCTTTTGCAGAAACAGAAATTGAAGCTCAACCAGGCGATAATGTTTATATTAATGGTGCTTCACTTGGAAGTTATGTAATTACCGGTTATCAAGTTGTCAACGATAAAACAGATGAAACTATTGAAATAATTACATCAGGAAGTGGTGAAAATATTACTTATAGATTCACAATGCCTGCTTCAAGTGTAACAATTACTCCTTTATTAAATGTTGTTTCATACCCTGTAATAGTTGAAACTTCAGAACATATTGCTATAAGTGCTGAAAGGTATTATTTTAACAGTGAAACCACATATGTTGAAGGAACAGTTAATGCAAATCAAGAAGGCGGATATTTAATGAGTGCTCCAGCTACTTCAGATGTATATTTTAGTATTGGTGAATGTAGTGATCCAAATTATATGTTTGCTGAATATGTAGTCACAAACTTAGAAACAGGAGAAGAAATTACTAGAGATGATACAGTTTATAGCCCAAGCTTTGAAATGCCTAGTGCGCCTGTTAAAATTACTATCTCTGAAAAAACTAAATATATCGATGTCACAGCTAGAGTAGTGACGACTGATGGAACTACCGAAAACGAACTCGCTAGTGAAAATTATACTTTAGAAATTGGTGAATATAACTATTCAGGTGGTAACATTTTAACTATTGGCAAAACTTTAAGAGATGATGATAGGACTGGTATAAAGATTGATGCTACAGATGCGTTAGGCGATAAAACTATTAATGTTGTCGGCGTAAGATATGGTGAACAAACTGGTGGGTATATATCACGAAATGGTGCTTATTACTGGTTGTGGACTGATTTAGCAGATTATACTGATGATAGTGTTGAGTTTACAATCATTGTTGAAATTAAAGATAATATATTTAGTGCTGATTCTGCATTTATAGGAAATTACCTAGGAACTTCGATTATTCCTAGCGGTTATGGATGGAGTGGTAGTAGTGTTGAAAGAAATTATTTAAATATATTAAGAACTGGTGAATACTATCTAGGAACAAGTTCTACAGGAACACCATCAAATACATTAGTATTGCAAGAAGAAACAAATACTTTAGTTGATGAAGATAACTCACGAACAATAATTTATGATGATAATTTTGCCTTTGTTAAGGGTAGTTCTTTAGAAAATAGTTATCTATTGAAGAAAGGTGAAGCTTCAGTCGATACTAGTGCTTACGATTACGCGTTAACTTCTAATGAACAAGAACTATTAGTTAGTCAAACTTATGGCAGTACAACACATTATGTTTATGTTAACTTAGAAACTAACACCATGTACACCGATATAACTATAACTGGAACACCTTTTAGTTCAAAAAGTATTGTTACATTAACACAAAGTAATGGAACAAAAATTGGAGATTACAAATTTACTTCTAGTGATGAAATGGAGTCAATTGTTCTTGATGAATATGCTGGAACATATAATGCTAAAGAGGGTACTACTGACTTAGGAACTTTAGTAATTGATGGAGCCGCAGGTGGAACACTAAATAATAGGACTATAAGTTATACTATTAGTGGCTCAACTATTACACTAGTTGTAGGTGGCGAATCTAGTTATTCTAGCTATAGATATGTCTTAACATTAGATAAAGACACAAAAACTTACGATGTTGGAACTATAGTTACTGAACCATTCTTCAATGAAAGGAAAACGACATATACTAGTAATGTAATTAGTATCGATGGAGTGAATTATATTTTGCAAATCTTACAAGATTACGATAAATCATTACAATTTAAGTTTGGCGTTGTTCAAGATGATGGTAGCGTTATTTATGGAAACAATAGTTCTACAAGCTGGTGTAAAGTTATTATAGATATGACAACAGGATTAACAGAAATTGACCCAAATTCATATTCATACTTTGAAAGCGGTGCTGAAACGATTAGTGTAACTATATCTAGTGAAGCTATTACGATTAGTGGTACATTTAGTTTTAAAGGTAGTCCTACATTCACATTAAACAATTATTCAGTGCCATTAAATGTTGAATAATCTATAGTATTGAGCATAATATAAAGGAGCACTAATTGGTGCTCCTTTATTATTCATGGGAGATAAAAAGTATGATAAAAAAATCAAAAAAATTGTTAATCCCTATTATTTTTTCTTTTTTATTAATAGGATGTAATAATACAAATTCAGATAATAATGATGTAAATCCAAATCCACCTATTGGTGGAGATATAGGAGACGAGGAAGATAACCCTATAGAAAATGAATTAACTACTTTGAATGATTTTTTTACATATCAAGATTTAGATGAAACTATGACTTATGGAGGTTTTACTCCTAGTAGTGGCGATATTGATATATTACTTGTACCAGTTGAATTTAGTGATCTTTCTAATTTTAGTGATAGTGAATTAAAAATGATCGATGAGACATTTAATAATGAGTCACCTAGTTATTTTGAAAGTGTATCTTCTTATTACTATGAAGCTAGTTATGGAAAACTTAACCTCAATTTTGTAATGACTGATGTTTATGAATCTAGTTTAACTTCAAGTCAATTTAAGCGTTATGAAGTAAACGGTAATGGGACGCCTATTTTACTTGATGATATGTATAATTCTTTGACCATCGATGGTCAAAGAATTAATTATTACGAATACGACAAAGATATCGATGGATATGTCGATGGTGTATGGATGATTTATAATAACGCTAATAAAGAAGAAGTTTTCGTTAATAGTGATTATTGGGCATATACTTCTTATTTAGGTGGTGAAAAAGACTACAATAATCCAACATTTAATACTTTTGCTAATTGTTCCAAGTATTTTTTATATCAAGGAAATAGTAGTGGTTATGATGCCCATACTTTAATTCATGAAACAGGACATATGTTAGGACTAGAAGATTACTATAGTTATGATGTTACTTATAGCGCTAGTGGTGGATTAATGATGATGGATTTAAATATTGGAGATAACGATAGTTTTTCCAAATTTTCTTTAGGTTGGGTGAATCCTTATTTATATAATAAACAGACTAAAGTTACTCTTAAACCATTTGCTAGTACTGGTGAATGTTTAATTATTCCTAGTGGTAATTCTTTTTATAACAATCCTTTTGGGGAATATTTAATTTTAGAATACTATACACCAACTAATTTAAATTATTTTGATAGCACTAGTAAATATATTGATCGACCATGTTTATATAGTGAATCAGGACTAATTATTTATCACATTGATGCTAGATTAGTAGAAGTAAGAAATAACCGAGCATCATTTATTCATAGCGATAATATTGATTTTTCTAAAACTTACTCTTTTAATGATTATATTTATACAGCTTATTCTAATACTCATAGTTATAGTGAAATAAGTAGCACTAACAATTTGATAGAAATCGTTAGTGCTACGAATATTAATATGTATAATAGTGGTTTTTCTAATAATGATAGTTTATTTAAATTAAATGATTCTTTTGATTCGACATCATTTACTAGTTTCTTTAGAAATGATTTATTTAATGATGGTAGTAAAGTTAATATTAACTTTACGATTACTAGTTTAGATGAATCAGGTATAACTTTAGAGTTTAACTAAAAGAAAACTTAACTATTTATTTTGAAAAATAGTTAAGTTTTAAAGGTTTTTAATAAATTTTAATAGTATTTAAACAATACTTGTAAAGAGATTTTTAATGTTTAGTGGTAAAGATTCTCCTTTATCAAAAGTAAAATAGTAGTTAACATTTGATAGTTGATAATACATTAAATCCAAATTATTAACTTTAGTTGGGTTATAAGCTAAGTTAAATAAAAGGTTAACTTTAATATCTTGTTGATCTATATATAATGAGTAAATTCTTTGATAAAGATCATCAAATTTGCATAATGGAGAGATTGCTTTTAAAAAAGGAAGTGATTTAAAAGTATTTCCACCATCTTCAAAATAACTATATCCAACATAAGGAGCGAAATTAAAATCAAAATATTCATTAATAAAATTTTCTTTCTTATATTCTTTATATGGAAGTAATTCTTCAAATAAAACATATTTTTCTTCATAAATAAAGATAGAGTCTAATATTAATTCTCCATTATCATTTAAAGAAGCTAGATATGTTAAATCATTAAATCTTTTTAAGAAACTTTCTTCATTCGTCTTTAAATTTTTATAGTAAATTAAGTCTTTTGATATGTAACTATAAAAATTATTAATGTTAGTTTTAGGTTCCTCGCTAGGTTTATTAATAAAACTATCATCTAAAATAAACTTAATTCCATAATTAAGCTTAAAGAGTTTTGAAAATATATCGTTTAATCCTTTTTCCATATAGGTTTTATTAATGAAAGGATCATCTATATTAACATATGGATTCATTTGATAATTTATTTTTAAATTGCCACTATAGTTTACAGCATAATTAGAATTTCGATACATACCGTTTTTTACATATAAATTAAAATCTAAACCTGTAATTTGGTAATATCCTTTTTCTTTAGTGTAATTAAAACTAACACTTGATATATCATCATAATTTCGATATATCCAATAAGGTTCAATAAAAAAATAATGTTCAATTATTTTAAATATAACTTTAGATATATCAATAATTCTATTACTATCAATAATATATTGAGAAGAAGTTTCAGTTGCAAAAAAGTGATCAAAATATTCTTTATCGTCAATATCGTCATAAATATTAAAAGGATTAATTAAACTTAATGAAGATACATCGTTATCTATTTTCCAATAAGTATTTAAGTTTTCATCTAAATAAGCTTTATAAACGGTGTCTCCTTTAAGTTTATAAAAGTCATCATTTTTTCTAAATAACTTATTATCGTAACTAATATCGATATTTCTAGTAATGGTCTCACTTAAAGGATCTAAAGTAGTATCATAAACTACTGTTTTATTAATTGAACCGTTAAATGAAACATTACTATTTTTAATTTCTTTTATAGCTTCTTCAAAATTAGTTGCTTAATATTTAATAGTAGGTGTAGTAGTTGCTATATTAGAGCATGAAGAAGATAGTATTATTAAAGATAAGAGTGATGTTGGGAGTGTTATTTTTTTCATATTGATACCTCGTATAAAATTTAAAATAAAACTATTGGTGGATTAATTATTATTTCACCATCCATAGGTGATAAATCAAGTAAATTTCTTAAATAACTTAGTTTAAAAGGGTTTTAGAATAAAGTAGATAGTTCTATAGGAACTAAATTTTCTGCATCTAGTAAGATTGATAAACCTAAATCACTAGTAAATACTTTAATAAATGAATAGTTTCGATCTTCATTACTAGTTTTAAAATAGTTCCAAGTATCTCCTCCTAAAGAATTAGGATTATCATCGTAAGTATATTCTTTATCTAAAGGAAATAGCGGATTTAAAGAAGCGATTTTATCTAAGGACCACTTTTCTTCATTTAAGGATTCTCCATTAGCATGTGTAACAAAGCTATTAACATTTAATCTAGTATTATCTATATCTAAACTAGTTGTATCTTTATTAAATTCATCGTAATAAAAGAAGTAGTTCATTTTAAATGAATCTATTAAGTAGATAGTATCGTTATTTATATATAATTCGTTAGTTTTTATATATTTATTATTTTCATCTTTATTTATTTTATATAGTAAGTTATCACTACTATATAAAATAAATTCTTCTTTAGTTTCATAGTCATAAATATAAATATATTTATTATTTATATAAACATAAAGGTTATAAAAGATATCACTATAGTTAGTATAAGTAATTTTTAAAGAGTATTCTTCTTTATTTAAATAATCTTTTAAAGCTTGTTCGACTAATGTTGATTCATTAAATTTTAATTCTTTTAAAGTTACTTCATTTAAAGGCATAAAAGTAAAATTACCTATTAAGTTATAGTTATACCCTTTTATATAGTTTAAATCTAATTCTAAAGTATTTGCTTTAGAATTTGGATAATAGATAGAGAAATTATTTTCTTTATCTAGATTTAAAGTAGCTCCATCTAATGAATTATCATATATTGATAAAAAACTATTAACAAAATTTAGATAATCTAATTTATTTTCTGGTCGATAGAATAGTTGAGAAGTAGAGTCATTAATTACTTCATAGTTACTTAAATAAGTAAAAGGGGATGTAATAGAAGAGATTGAAGTATCTTCATAAACTATTTCACCTTCATTACTATATCTAAGCTTTTTAATAGAATTATCTACTTTAAGATAGATATCATCAAAATTTCTAAATATCGTAGGAGTAATATAGCCATCATAGTAATAACTTAAAGGAAAAGAAGTGTAATTAGCTAAATTAACTTTAAGATGTAATTCCCCTTTAAAATAAACTCCTTGTTTAATAAAACTCGTAATTTGTTCTTCTATTTTTTCTTCAAAAGAAGATTTAGTTTCTTTATCACAAGAAAATAAACTAAATGAAAGTGGTATTAAGAGTAGTAGATGTTTATGTTTTATGTTTTTAAGCATTTTGAATTACCTCCTTTATTGTTTACCAATTGAAGGATTAACAATAATTGGTGGGTTAACCGGACTTATTATTGGCGGATTAATTATTGAACCGCCTTTATATTGTACATTTGTAGATATAAACCCACTACAAGTCGTTCCTAATAAATGTTCTAAAACACCATAATAAGCATATTCAACTTTATCAAAATTAATTTCATGTTCTACATTATAAGTGTCGATTGTCTCACTACAAATAAAATTTAAATTATTATTGTATAAATAGAATTTTGAATACGATGAAGATTTAATATCAAATGTTATACCTGTGGCTGGTCTTGGTGAAGGCATTCCAGCTTCTGGATTAGTTATTAAATGAAAAGCGAAATAATAGTTATCTTCGGGTAAATTAAAATTCATCCTTGTTAAATTAAACTCTTTTTGAAATAAATAACTACTATCAACATCTAGTATATAACTTAAATTAAATGTAACAAGTTGTGATGTACTATTACAATTTTTAATGCGGATACAATAAGGAATGACTCCTGACAAATAATGATCAAAAGAAAGTTTTTCGTTTTCAGTAGAATAATTATTAAAATAGAAACTATCTTTTTTAATCTCATAATTCATGTTTTTATTTTTTCTATATCTTTTACAATCAAATTCTATGTTGAGACCTTCGATTTGAAAATTATAATAACTTTCAAGTAAATCTTCTGTGTTAATAGTAAGAAACATAATTTCACCAGGCTTTAATTCTTCAGAATATGTATTTTTAAAATTGTCTCGTTTATTTATCACTTTGTTTACTGTTTGAAAAGTTCCATAGTCGTTTATTTTGTTTGAATGACCTAAATTCTCAATTAATATTTTATTTTGTGTTGATTTATCACAGCAAATATCTAGGCTTATTCCAAATTGTATATTTATTTTACTTGACAAAGCACTGGTATTTTCTTCCATGCCAGTAGTTTCAAATGTTGCATTTGCATAATCACCATCACCGAATAAAATTGGAAAATCAGAATTTTCTTGAGGGTAAATAAAGCTTGTTTTAATTAAATTCCCATATTCTTTTTTTTGGGAAGAAGCACGATCCCCATAATCGAAAGTGTTGTTTCTATTATCTTGAATTATTTTGATTCTTGTTTCTTCCTGGTTGTTTTTTACCTCATTTGACACAGTGGTAATAAGATCATAAGTAGTTGTTACTAAATCATAAGCCAAGGATACGAGCTGAAATTGAGGAACAAAACCTGCAATAAACATTATTGTATCAAAGGCAGTATCGACAATGTCAGAATTGTTGTTGTATGTTTTTGGTCCTGAAGCACCATAATTAAATGTGACTCTAGTGATAAAATCTGATTTATCTTGATCAATATTATAATTATCATCACCGATATTTGGAGTGTAAGCGTTGGATATATTAAGCATAAAACTTAAATTTCTAATAAATATATCGTCTCTTTTAGATGTCAATCTAGGTACAGAAGAAACTTGGGAAGAAAAATTATTATCCCACATATCTTTTTGCTGAAAAGAAGATTGTTTGTAATATTTATAATCATAGGTATCAATATCATAAATATTTATCATAAAATTTGTTTTATCTATATCTAAAGAATCATAAGGCAAATGTGTATCAATATCAAAAATTAAAAAAGTACCAGAGGAAAAATATGAATTTAATTTATCCACAACAGTATTATCAATATAAAAACCATATTCTTTTCCAATAAAAGTGTAAGTTATTGAATTTTCGAAAAAATACGATGGTATTATTGAAAGTAAATCTTGGTAGCCTATTTCTTTATTGTTATTGTCATATACAATATCAGTTGATGGATAAAAGTTGTCAATTATATCATCAGTTTGACTTAGTTCTTCAGCTTTAGCTATAGCATCGGAGAAAGTATTTTGTACTCTTTTTATAATTTTGCCTTCCACTTTGTTTAAAATATTGTGCTGTGAAAGAAGTTGGTTTTTTATATAATCACTTTGATAAACCGAATTTTCTTCTATTCTTTTAAAAATATCTATAGGAATTTCGCAATTAAAATTATTTAGTTCGTTTTTATTATCAATATATATGATAGATAAGATAGGCTTATCTTTATCATAAGTTATTTTAGACTGTAAAATGTTAGAATTTAGCTCTGTGCCAGGATACAGAATTCCCTCTAAAACGATAGTATCAGGTGTTTGCGAGGTTATAGTATATGTCAATTTTGTGTAATCAAAAACACCCAAATTTTTAAGTACAATATTTGGGGTTTCCGTTTTTATAAATGAAACCAAGTTGTCATTAGATGAATTTCCACTAATGGAGTAACAATTAATAAAATTTAAAGTTAATACAGAAAGTAATAACACAAAATGCTTAAAAATTTTCTTCATTTTTTGACCTCCTAGTATTAGTTAATTAACTAGAAAAGCATTTGTTTTTCTTATACCTTGATATTAAACCCCAATTATATTTTTGTCTACATATTTTTAAATACTTATGCAATTTTTAATTTTTGCCTTGAGCTTTTAAATAATATGTATATTAATAATTGAAGATTTATTTTCATAAAATTTAACTAGAATTTACAAGGTTTTTACATAAAATAAGCATTATTATTAATTAAATTTTTTACTCTAAGAGGCAAATTTTCACCATTATCAAATGTAAAATAGTAATCAAAGTTATTTAATTGATAGTGCATTAAATTATTTACTTTTGAATCTTTATAAATTTTATAAATGTTATATGGCTCAGTATTGAAATATTCTTTAATAATAGGAAAAATTATTCGACTTAGGTAAAAATTTTCTTCTATGGTTAACTTTGAGGTCATAGGAGTATATCTTATTCTAGGTATATGTTGACTACTCCTAGAAATGCTAAGATTTAATTTACTTATAAATATAGTTTTACATTTATTTCTTAGAGTAGTAGTTTTGTGAAAAACATAAGGAATTTGTTTCATATATTTTAATCGAGAAGTAGAAAAAATATTAGATTTTAAAGAAGATACAAAAACTATTAAAAACAAAAAAATAATACAACAAATCGAATCTTTTCCATTTCTTTCACCTTACTTCTAATTTTATAATAAAGGATGGTTAAAATTTGTCAAGAGAGTTTGCTATTTCTAGATTAATAAGTTGTACCAGTTTATTTTAAATCAGTAAATATTTAATAGATTACTTATTATAATTAGCTACTAAATCTATTTCTCCATTAACTTTGAAACTAGTAACTAGTCCTAATTCATTAAAGACTAATTCTTTATTTTCTTCATATGTTAATGTTAATAATGAACCATCGTTATTTAATGAAGCAGTTGCTTCATTAAGATTTTCAGTAGTAGTAAAAACACTATAGAACAAGATATCAGTGATTAACATATCTTTAGTGCTATTTATTTCTTTTTTAATTAGTTCGATAGTATTTAAACGATCTTTTTCTTCTAGAGGATATATCGTGTAGTCATTTATTTCTTCATTTTTAGTAATAGAAAATATTACTTCATCATCCATTTCATAAACATATTTCATGTTGTTTTCGTTAGTTAAATCAATTAAATGATGTTGTTTAAAAGATATATCTTCTAGATTTTCATAATCTAATAAATCGATATATGCAGTTTCACTTTTAGCTTTGTCGAGATTAAAGTTAGCAATAAATTCATTAATTTTATTAACATTAGTAGTACCATTATCTTTTTTAAATAATAAAAAATAACATAATAAAATTATTAAAATAGCAATGATGAATAATGTAGGGATTATAAAATAGTATTTCTTATAACCTTTAGTTAAAATGTATTGTTTTTCTTTCATGTTTATATGTTAACAAATAAATGATTAATAGTATATAAAAATCAAGTTTAGCTTATATGAATTTATAGGGTTAACTAGCCTACTTATTTAAATTATTTAAAGATATATTTATCAAATATGGAGTTTAATAATCAAAATATTCAATTTTTTTTAAAATCATATATTCGTTGACTATATCAAATAAATTATAACTTTATTAATATGATATTAATCGATATTTTTAAAAAATAATTTCATAGTTTACATTATTTAGAATTTGATAGGTTAAAAGTCAAAGTGAAAGGGGATTTTTGATGAAAAAGAAAAAATTTTTGAGTATTTTAATGTTTTCAGCCTTATGTGGTGGGCTTTTATTAAGTAGTTGTGGAGATGATTCAGAGCAAACAATAACAGGACCACAAAATTATCAAGGCGAAGGAGCACCAAATGACTCGTTAGGAGCAGATGGAAGTACCTATTTAGATACACTTACTGGTGATACATATACTAAAGTTAATGGTAAATGGGTTTTAGATGAAGAAACCGAAGACTATATTGAAGTTAGTGGAATCCCTAGTGATACAATTGGCAATGACGGCGATCAAGCTTTAGATATCACAACAGGAGATTTATACGAAAAGCAAAATGGTAAGTGGGTTTTAATTAAAGAAGGCGATTTAATCCAAAAACATACTGTTACATTTGATCCTGATGGAGGAGTTTGGGAGGATGGTTCAGTTTTACCAAAAACTGTTGAAGTCAGACATGGTTATTTATTAACTCAACCTATTGCTCCAAAAAAACAAAATGCAAATTTTAAAGGATGGTTTTTACCTGATGGAAGCCAATGGAGTTTTTATAGTAATACAGTTTTAATGGACTTAACTTTAACTGCTAAATATACAGCAACAGAAGCTCAAAAGTTAGAAATTACTATAAATCCAAATAATGGTGAACCTTCTTATACTATTAGTGATACCTTTGATGGAGATAATTTAGATTTACCAATTCCAACATATGATGGCTATGATTTTTTAGGTTGGTATGTAGAAGGAACTGAAGATCGTTTCACTGGTGTAATGAGACCAGAATATAATGGTGTAACTTTAGTTGCTAGATGGGCAAAAGCACAATTTAATTTCTTATTTCAAGTTGAAAATGATGATACTATTACAATCACTGGTTTAAGAAATATCGATAGTGTTGAAATCGTTATTCCTAGTCAAGTAGATGGTAGAACAGTTGCTAGACTTTCTCCAAGTGCTTTTCAAAATAGAATACATTTAGAAAGCGTCACTTTACCTTCTTCATTAGTTGAATTTACTCCTAAAAGTTTCTTAGGCTGTAGAGCATTAAAAGAAATTCTTATTGAAGGTACAAGTTCAATTATAGAATCTAGAGATGGAATTATTTTCTCAAAAGGCGGAGCAGAAATTTTATTCGTACCTCCTAAAAATAGAACAGGAACGTATACAATTCCAGAGGATGTTACTAAAATTGGTTCTTATGCATTTTATGATCAAAATAGTGAAGGAATTACTAATGTTGAATTTAATGAAGGTTTAACAGAAATTGGTGATTATGCTTTCTATAGAAATGCATTTAGTAGTGTTACATTCCCTTCTACATTAAAAAAGATCGGTGTAAGTGCATTTAGTTGTATTTCATCTGGTGTTATCGAAATTATTAATTTTAATGAGGGACTAGAAGAAATTGGTGATTCTGCTTTTACTGGTTGCTGGGTTAAAGATACATTAACTTTACCTTCAACTTTAAAAGTTTTAGGTGAATATGCTTTTGCTAATGCTAATGCTATTGAAGATGTCGTAATTCCTAAATCACTTGAGGTATTTGGCGCTGGTGCATTTAATGGCGCAACCGGAATTATGACAGTCAGTGTTGATCCAGATAATCAATACTTTGTAGCAGTTAATGATATCGTTTATACAAAAGATATGACTGAAGTTGTCTATTGCCCAAGTGGTAGAAGAGGCGATGGTTCAAGTTATGTTACTACGCTTCCTTCAACTATTAAAAAGATTCGTGATAGAGCTTTCTATATGGTCGATAATTGTCGTGAATTTGTTTTAAATGATGGACTTGAAGAAATAGGAGTCGAAGCTTTTTCTCAATGTTATGACTTACCAAGTATTGTAATTCCAGATAGCGTTACAACTATTGGTAAAGATGCATTTAGTTATTGCGATAATTTAAGTGAAGTAACAATTGGTAAAGGTGTGGAATTAATCCCTGAATATTGTTTTAGTGATAATATTTCGCTTACTTCCATTAATATTCCTGGAAATGTAAAAAGAATTGATGATAGTGCATTCTTTGGCTGTAATCTTTCTTCTATAACACTTAATGAAGGTATTGAAGAAATCGGAGATGGTGCCTTCTATTTCTATCCAGTTTATGATGATGAAGGTTGGACTGTTGGTGCTGAAGTGAGTAGCTTAAAATCCTTGTCTTTACCTAACTCCTTAAAAACAATTGGTGATAGAGCATTTAATGGACATACTGAACTTAATACTTTACATATAGGAAGTGGTCTTGAATCATTTAACATAAATGCTTTCTATGATGCAAAATTAACTACAATTACTATCGATAGTGCAAATGAACATTTAGTTTACACAAATAACATTATTTATAGTAAAGATTACTCAACCTTATATTATGCTAACGAAAATGTTATAGGAGACTTAGTTATTGATAGTAGAGTTAAAACTATTGGAACCTATGCTTTTGATCATAACAAAATTACAACGGTTAATTTATCTAATGTAGAAACTATAGGAGAAGGAGCATTTAATAATGCTTCACTAACATCTGTTCATATTCCTAGTAGCGTTAGAACTATTTTAGATGGTGCTTTCTATAGTAATTCAGATGAACATTATAATAACACTTTAACATCTGTAACATTTGATGAAGGTGTTAAAACAATAGGAACAAGTGCCTTTGGTTATTGCCAAGCTCCAACATTAGATTTACCTGATAGCTTAGAAATTATTGGAGAAAGCGCATTCAGTATGGATAGCGCTTTAACAAAATTGACATTTGGAAGTAACTTAAAAGAAATTGGTAGTAATGCTTTCCAAAATAGTCAAATTGAAGGTGTCGTTACTTTCCCTAGTAGTTTAGAAAAAATAGGAAGTGAAGTTTTCTATCATATTAATGTTTCTATACCTTCAAAAATAACTGACTTTGTTGTTGAAAGTGGAAATACGCACTTTACTAGTGAAAATGGTATGTTATTAGACATCGATAAAGAAATTGTTTATTGCTATGCCGCTGGTAATTCACAAACTAGTTTAACTTTACCTTCAACTGTTAAAACACTTGAGACTTACGCTTTCCAAAAAGCTGTTAACTTAGAATCTTTAACTTTAAACGAAGGTTTAGAAACCATTAAAGAATATGCTTTATCAAGAATTACTAATGTTAAAACACTTGAAGTTCCTTCAACTGTTACATACATTGAAAATTATGCTTTTAGTCAAATGAGTATTACTTCAACATTAAAATTTAATTGTACCGAAGAATACGCTATTAAAAACTTTGAGCAATATTATTTAAGTGGTTGTCAAGCAACAGTTACATATTTAGAAGATTAAAAATAGTTTATAAATAAGGGGATTATATGAAAAAAATGTTATATATAATCCCTCTTCTAGCTTTTTCAATGGTCAGCTGTAATGAAGAGCCTACAAATCAAGGTTATCATATAGTTACTTTTGATTTAAATTATGAAGAGGGAAAAGATGTTTTACAAGTCGTCAATGATGGAGAAGTTTTAAGTAAAATTAGTGATCCATTTCGACAAGGTTATACTTTCTTATATTGGAGTTTAGAAGAAAATGGTGAAGAATACACCTCATTTGGTCAAGAAATTAATGAAGATTTCACTTTATATGCTATTTGGGAAGTAAATGAAATTAAAACACCTTTAGAAACTGTAAGTTATTTTATTAATACAATTGATAGTTTAGAAGATAATGTCATTCATACGACAACCGAAGTTGATACATTAGAGGCTTATACTTTTATTGGTTATCAATTTGAATATTCTACTTATAGTTATTTTGATAGATATACCGATATTGTTGTTGAAACAATATGTGATCCTAGTAGTGCTAGCTTAGATAAGATTGGAGAGGCACAATATCAAAAAGTAGATAATAACTATTATTTAATTGTTGACTATGTCGATGGAAATGAAGATGACTATTACGAATTTATGCCTTCTAGTCAATCTAATGATGAATCGTTTTTTGGAATTGGACCTACTAATTTAACTTTAAGTGTCTTAAAAATGTTAGAACAAGATTTAGAAGAAAATTCTATTGACGAGGAACTTTACGATATAACTGGATTAGACTTAAGTAATTTTGATCCTAATACATCAACAAATATTCCATTTAGTTTTTCTTATGAAATAAGAAATAGTGGATCTGATGGTTTATATCAAGCAATATATACATATCAAGGTGTATATACTATTGATAATGGTCTAATTAGTATGTCTACAATTGATTCTTTAATTGAAATAGCAGTTGATGGACAACTTTATGCCTACTATAGCAATCACTCTGTTAATCGTTATACTAATGGAGAATTTAGTAATTTTAGTGGCACGAGATTTGATTACAATGACTATCCATTATATGAAGAACCGGTAGCTTAAATGAAACTTAGGTATTTAGATTATGAAAAGTAAATTACTTTTATTTAGTGTTTTATCTATATTTTTAATTACTTCTTGTAATGATACAAAAAATGATCCTATTGTAACACCTCCACCAGTAGAGAAAGAAGTAACCTTAAAATCTTTAATTACTGATTTAAGTGAAGCAAGTAATGTTAAAACTTCTCTTAAAGGAGTGGCAAATACTTATCTCAATCCCAATTCTTACTTTGACAAAGAAATTGTTTTTAGTCCAAATTCCTATTTAATTAAAGAAATGGTTGGTGAAACTTATCTTACTGGTGGATTTGTTAATAAAGGAGATTATGTTGGTGCTTTTAGATTAAATGAAGATGAAACTGTTTCATCTTCATTTATTAGAAGTAAAGATTATAAAGATTACCACTCAATTAAATTTAATTTTAATGATTTAGATTTAACTAATTTTAATAAACTAGATGATAGTGCAACATCTTATACATTAGATTTAACGATGATTGGAGAAAGTTATCTAAATCAAGTAGATTATTATAACTATGCCGTTTTATTGAATTTATTTAATTTTGGAACATTTAATTATTTAATTGATGAAGTAACATTTATTAAAACTAATACTGATAAATTAGAAATATCTTTTAAAGGAGAATTAAATGTCGTTAGTAGTGAAAATGATCCTAATCCATATTTATCTACTTTAGAAGGAGTAGCTGATGTTGAAATTAGCGATACAAACTATAATAACGAGTTAGAATCCAAATTATCTAATGTTACATTTAGTGAACAAGAGTTGAAAGATGAAGGATCACTTGAAATGATAAATAAAATTAATAGTGGTTATATGATTAAAGATTATCCACTATATTCTACAGATGGAGAACCTCTTGGTGGAGATATTTATTCTACCGAAGATTATATAGTTTATGATTATTCAAATCATACAGCTGAACTTTTAACGGGATATTGCACAAAAAATGGTTATTTATATCAAGTTAATCCAACAAGTACAGGAATATATCCTCAACTTTTGTTTGATACAAAGGGTATTCAAGAAATAAATGATGAATTAGGAACTAATTATTCAGCTATTGAAATAGGTAAAATTTTATTTCAAGCTAGTTATGGCTGCTATTTACCTGATGCGACTTTAATTAATCAAAATAAGTTTTTATTAAAATATGATGATAAATTAGATTACTTTACTTGTGATGATCCACTTAATCTATTTGGAATAGGTGCTAGTGTCGATAGTGATTTTCAAATTACTGTTTTTAGTGGAAAATTAGCTGGAGGTTATAGTTTAGATTATACAGACGAAACTAAAGAAGAAATTGAATTTGGTTATTATTATTACTCTTCTAATTTAGGAAATATTGAAATTGTTGATAATCCATTATCAACAATTAGTGATTTTGGAAGTGTAAATGAAATAATGGAAATATTAGTGAGTAGATTATAAAAATCTACTTATAAGAAAGGAGGATTTATGAAAAAACGTAAGGGTTTTGCAGGGTTTTTATTAATTTCAGGGCTTATTTTAACAACTGGATTAAGTTTATCTAGTTGTAAAGAAGGGCCTACTGAAACAATTCCAACTTCTTATAAAATCAATGTAAGTAGTAGTGAAGATTACGAAATTATTGATTTAAGTAAAACTAATGCTACTACTGGAGAAGAGGTTAGCTTCAAAGTTAATGTACTTGATAGCGAAAAAGAAATCGATGAAGTAACAGTTAGTGGAGTTAGTGAAGTAAAAATAGAGGATGGTCTTTATAGTTTTGTAATGCCTGACCAAGATGTTACGATCAGTGTTTCTTTAAAAGAAAAAACATATTTACCAAAAGCTATTAATGTTAATAAAGTAGAAGGTTTTGAAGTCAAAATTTTAGTAGGTGAAAAAGAAGTAACTGAAGCTAAAAAAGGTGATTTAGTAACTATCAATATTTTAAATACTACTGAAAATAAAAGATTTTCATTTTTAACTAGCGAAGAAGTTACTTTGACTGAAGTTAAAGCGGGTGAAATCTATACATTTACAATGATTGATTCAACTGTTAACTTAACTTTAGAAGTCTCTGAAATTCCATCAAGGAGTTTAAAATTTACTGAAACTACCGGAGTAACTGCTAAATTTTTATTAGATGGAAAAGAAGTTACATCTGCTTTAGAAGGAAAAGAAGTAATTTTAGATTTAGATATTGATTTAAAAAACTATACTTTTAAAAATATTAGTGCAACTGGTACTGAATTAGAGGTAGTAACTGAAGGAGAAAGATATTCTTTTGTTGTTGGAGAAAGTGATATAAGCATAACTTGTGAAGTTACTCCAATTCCTGTTTATAACTTAAGTTATAATGAAGATGTAATTGGAGCTAGTTTAACTTATTATGTTAATGATGAAATAGTTACTAGTGCTAAAGCTGGAGTAACTGTTAAAGCTGTTATTACTTTAGAAGAAGATTATGAACTTAATAATCTTACTTCTAGTGAAGCTAGGTTAACTAAAGTAGATGATCTTACTTACACATTTATAATGCCTGCAAGTAATGTCAATTTACTAATAAGTACTTCCGAGATTCAAAAAGAATATGAAGTATTAAGTGTTATTGATTTAATCGGAGGATTTTCAGATCCAACCATTAATGTAGGGGATACTTATTTAGAAGGAAGTGAAGTAACTTTTACTTTTGATGGTGCAGCAGAAGAAACCTATTCAATTTATGTTAACGATGTTAAGTATGAGTCAACCTTTATTGAAGGAATAACTTATAGTGTTTCATTCTTAATGCCTAAAGAAGATATAGATATTGTTATAGTTCTAGATAATCCAACATCTGAAACAGGCTCTATTATTAGTTTTGAAACAAATAATGAGTTATATAAGATTTATGGTATTTCTAATAATAATACTTATAGTAATAGCGAAGAATTATCCTTCTATGTTGTGCCTAGTAAAGGTGTTGTTATAAATAATGTTTATGGAACTAGTGATGATGGTGTAAAAACTGAATTATATCAACCATATTATGGTGATGATAACGAATATAAAACAGATGGATTAATTGATTCTACAACTTATAAAATAGAAGTTGAGGCAGAATATGTTGGTTTTTATAGTATTAACTTTACTTCAGTAGAAGGATTAATAATTAGTGGAACTCCACTTGATGAAGTTTTACCTGGAAGTAGTGTTTCGATTAGATTAGAGGCTATAGATGGTTATAGATTGCCTTCATCATCTTACTCAGGTTTTAGTTTTGAATTTAGTGATCCAAATTATGAAGCTTCATACGAAGAAAAACCAAGCTATTACTATTATTCTAATAGCGATTATGCTGAAATTACTTTTAATATGCCTAGATGTAATGTTAGTTTTACTATTACTTTAGAAAAAGCTTATTCTATAAGTTATTTGGAAAATGAACATCTTGAGAGTGTAAGAATTTTAGATACTTGGCCTGATGAGTATCCTAACGAAATAACAAGTGCATACGAAGATGAATATGTATTTGTTGAAGTTATACCTAGTGAAGGGTATGAAGTAACTGGAATAAAAAATGAGAATGTTCATGCCTCAATTTATGATGAAGTTGATTATACTTGTTTTAGATTTAATATGCCAGGTGAAGATTTAGAACTAGAATTTGAAGTTACTAAACCAACTAAAATTAGTTATGAAGAAAGTGAAAACTATACAATTAGTGGTTTAGAGAAATTCGAACTTCCAGGAGAAACAGTTTCATTTTCTATTAATAAAGCAAAAGGAATTAAAATTGATAGTGTTTCTTTAAGCGATGGAACAGAAGTTACTTATAATGAATCAAGTGATAGATATAGCTTTGTTGTTCCTAATGAGGATGTTAGTTTAATCGTTGAAACTAGTGCAGTTGATTTAGTTACGATTACAATTAATAAACCAACTGAAGGATATAGTGGATCTATTAGTGTTCAAGGAGTTGCTAGTGGATACTTAAGTAGTGGAGCTAAAGTTGAAGTAGGAGAAAAAATCTCGTTTAGCTTAAATTCTTACTCATTTAGCTATGGATATTCACTAGAAGGTGTTTATATTATCACTAATAACGAAACTATTGCTTTAGAAAATGTGGCATATTATGGTTATGAGTATGAATTTTCTGCTCCTAGTACAGATTTTACTTTAGATATTAGGCTTAATAAAGAAACCATGAATACCATAACGGTAAATGAAGTTAGTGAAGGATATAGTGAAATAAGTAGTGTTACTTGTTATGATAATACCGAATACGAAAGTATTAGTAGTAATAGTTACGATACATATGAATTTGAAATGATTGGAACAAACACTTGTGAATTAACTATCAGATTAAAAGATTCAGAAATTTATGAAATAACTGAAGAAGGAATTGAAGTTAAAACAAGCTCAGGAGAAAATGTTGAATTCACTTTAACTAGTACTTCAAATTATTACGAAGTTACTTTTGATTTGAATAATGAAGATATCATTGTAAACATAAATGTTAACAAGTTAGAAGTTTATTTTGTTAGTGAAGATCCATCCAATAGTTTAGATGTCTTAATTTGGAACGAAAATGATACTACAATTTATAGCGATGATCCTTTAAAAGTTGGAGATACTGTTAAAATTATGGTTAGTTTAGACAGTTATAGTGATTTTACTGCTAATACTTTTAAAGCAACAATAACAAATGAAGAAGGAGAAGTTCTCTACACTTTTATTGATTTTAAATTTTATAGTGAGAGTTCATATTATGGATATGGTTATTACTACTACGCTAAATATGAATTTCAAATGATTAATCAGAATATTACGATTAAAGTTGAAATTACGCCTGTTAGTGAATGAAATTTATGATTAATGCTTGAAATTTGAGGAGTTTATATGAAAAAGAAAATATTACACACAATTAGTTTATCTGCAATATTATTAACTGCTACTTTTATTACAACTAGTGCTTTAACTAGTTGTAATAAAGAAGTTACTAACACCCATAATGTAAGTTTTAATACTTTCACAGGTGGTAAAGTAACGATTAATAATAATATTTATGATTATGAAGTCGGAAGCCAAGTAACTTTTAAAATCGAACTAGAAGAAGGATATGAAGTAGTCGATGTTACTACCTCAAATAGTCAAATAGAACTTTTGACAAATGATGGATTGACCTATTTATTTGTAATGCCTAATGAAGATGTTTCTATTACTGTTGAAGTAGTTAAAAGAGTTGATTTAAACACTTTACTAAATAATTTAAAATCTAACAAACTTGAAGTTAATGTCGATATTTTTACCGACTATTCAGGAGAAGGTTTTGAAGAATTTGATTTCCATAGTTATTTAACACAATTTTATGGAAACGAAAGTTATTCAATTTATGAAGAAGATGAAGATGGCGAAGTCTATTTAGATGAAAAATATTACAAAAATGCCGAAGGCAACTTAGAAATGCGTGAAGTTGAAATAGATAACACTGTTGTAACTAATGACGAATTTCAACTTGATGAATCTACTGGTCCAATAACTATCAAATTTGATTTACTATACGGTAATTTATTTAAAGATGTAACAGTTGATGACTTTGAAGAGCTTGAAGATCATTCTGGATATATCGCAAAAGGAGCTAATTTAGCACTTGTTTTATCAAAGATGAATTATTATTACACTACTGATAAGATGGAGAGTTATAAATTAATTCCTATAGATACTTCAACTTTGAGATTTGAAATTACAATGCCAAAAGTCGAAATGTCAAATGATGTTTATTCATATAGTTATGTTGAAACTTTAACTGGTGAAGTTAAAGTTTCTAATAAAGAAGAATTAAAAGTTGAACCATTTGAAGAAGAGTCTTATCACGATGAAGTTGCTAGTGCTTTAACAAAAATGACAGAGGCTAAAACATTTACATATAACCGCACAAGAACATCTGAATTAACAGGCGAAGATTATGCAATTAACGGGATTAAAATTGCCGAAAACGCTCTATATACACCTGAAGATCCATATTTAGGAACTCCTGAAGGTGGTTATGCAGTATATGATGACAATAACTGGTATCAATACGAAATAGTTAATGATGAACCAGTGATTTCAATTGATAGTAGTTTTGGTAGCGCTAGTGAAACTACGATGCTTCCATATTTACCAAGTATTGTGTCTCCTGATGTTTTCTATCAAAAAGAAGAAGGAGTTTATGCTACTAGAACTGATTATATCGCAAGTGGATTACTTTATTATTTACTTGAAGGAACTGAATTAATTCTTGTTAGTTACTCATATTATCCTGTTGGTGAAGTTGAATTATTTATTACTGATGGAACTTTAGAAGGCTTTAGCTATACTTTTGAAGTTTATAATTCTTTTGGTTTACTTCAAGATATCGTTTATAACAAAGTTATGATAACTGATGTTGATAAAACTACTGTAGATTATGAATTTAAACTTGATACACCTGATACTTCTTGGTTTTCATCAATTATTGGCACTTGGGAAGGGAATCTTCCTTTATTAAATGAAGAATATGGAGTTCCTTATACTTTAGTTATAACTGATGAAAATACGATGACTTTAAATGGTGAAGTTGCAACTAATATTGTCATAAATGAAGATAAAACATTTACATTTGAAATAGATGGTGTCACTTATAGCTTTAGAGTAGATATAGACCTAGAGAATCCTAGCTGGGATGAAATTTTTGTTGAAGCTTCTACTTTAAAACCTGGTGGCGGATCATTCACTAGAGCTACTAAATAATCTTTAAATAAAAAATGACTGAAAAAAATTCAGTCATTTTTTATTATTATAAATTTTTAAGTTGTGATAATATATTGCAATAGTTAAGGGGGTATCTAATGAAAAAGAAAATATTTTGTTCCTTAATTACTGTAAGTTTATTATTAGCTTCTTGTAATGAAAGCGAAGAAGTGAATAAAGATCCAACAATTGTAAATCCATATAACTTATTAACTTATAGTGAGTTTGATGAGTCGACTTTTACTAGAGGACTTACTCCTAATACTGGAGATGTAAATATTTTAGTAGTACCAGTAGAGTTTAGTGATTTTAGAGCTTTTACTAACTCACAAATAAATAACATAAATATTTGTTTTAATGGAGACGAAAGTTTAGATAATAAAACACCTTATTGGGAAAGTGTTAAAAGTTATTATCATACATCTAGTTATAATTACTTAAATTTTAATTTTGTTGTTACAGATATTTATGAATCTCCTTTAAGCGAAGATGAATTTATTGAACAAGAAGAAAAGAATTTAGGTGTACCATATCTATTAAATGATATGTATTCAAAATTAACTATAAATAATGACAAAGTTAATTATAAAGATTTTGATAGTGACTATGATGGATATATCGATGGTATATGGCTTATTTATAACTGTAATGATCGTAATGAAGTATTAAACAAACAAAACTTTTGGGCATATACTTCTTATTTACAAAGCGAACCAAATTTAGATAGTCCTACCTTTAATACTTATGCAAATGGAGATTATGTTTTCTTTAATCGAGATACAAGAGGAAATTATTACGATACCCACACTTTTATTCACGAAACTGGTCATATGTTAGGACTTGATGATTACTATAGCTATGAAGAATATCACGATGCAAGTGGTTGGTTACAAATGATGAATTCAAATATTGGAGATCATGATAGTTTTACTAAATATTCTTTAGGATGGATTAATCCTAAAGTTATTGATAAAGAAGAAGAGTTAGTATTAAAACCATTTAATGAAAGTGGAGAAGCTTTAATTATTCCTAGTGAGAGTTATTATAATAATGCTTTTGGGGAATATATTATTGTCGAATATTATCGACCAACTTTACTTAATGAGTTAGATAGTCAATATCGTTATCCTGATATTAGTGGTAAACTCCTTTATAGTGAAGAAGGTATTATTATTTATCATATTGATGCTAGACTGATGAATGTTTTATATGATGAAAGCTCTAATAAATATTATGGGAGCTTTATTAATTTAAATGATTATACATTTAAGGATTATAGCGATGATGACTATATTAGTTTAGCTGCAAATAACACTTTAAGTGGAAGTTACGATGGAAAAACCCCTCTAATTGAGATTATTACTAGTACTAATCAATTAACATCTGGATTAACTGAAGCTAGCAATTTAACTTTATTTAAAGAAGGAGATAGTTTTGATCCATTAACCAGTTCAGATAACTTCTTTGACAATGGAAAATTTCATGATGGAAGCAGTGTTAATTTTAAAATTGACATTAATTCATTAAGTGAAGAAGGAGCTAATCTTACGATAACTTCAATTTAAAAAATATCGCAGATATCAATGCTAAATAAAAAATATTAACTAAATATTAACGCAATATTTTAAAATTGAGTTGGTTTTTAAAGTCATTAAAATTATTAATTATTAAAGAAACTCGTTTAGAGTTCTTTTAATTTAAGGAGGGAAACTTAAATGAGAAAGAAAAAAATTATATCAATTATATCATTAAGTGGTTTATTAACATTTGGATTAGTAACAGGTGTTTTAACTTCTTGTGATAAAGGTCAAAAACAAGAAATTACTTATAGTATAAGTGCAGGAGAAACTAATGGTGCTACTTTAAACTTTAGTAAAACTAGTGCTAAAGAAGGCGAAACTATTACAGTAATAGTTGTTACTCCTACTGGACAAGAAGTTGATACAATTAGTGCAACTGGTGTTACTTTTAATAGTGGAGCAACTAGTGGTACTTATACTTTCACTATGCCTGCAAGTGATGTTGTTGTTAATGTTACTTTAAAAGATGAAGTAGTTTTAACATCTTATAAAGTTGAAGTTAGTAGAGAAGTTGATGAAGCTTTAACTGTAAAAGTTGATAAAGAAAGAGCTTATGAAGGTGACACTGTTACAATTAGTGTTAGTGATATTCCTACTGGTAAAGTTGTAGATACAGTAACTGTTACTAGTGGAGAAACTTCTTTAGAAGTTAATAAAGTTGATGATACAACTTATACATTTACAATGCCTGAAGGTGATGTTAGTGTAATGGTAACTTTAAAAGATGCTCCAAAAGCTTCATATAATTTAAATGTTAATGCACCTGAAGGAATTGAAGTTATCTTTAATTTAGATGTAAATCAAAAGACTGCTGAAGTTGGTGAAACTTTGTCTTTTATTGTCTTTGAAGTACCTGAAAATAAAGAAATTGACCAAGTAACTGTTACTGGTATTGAAGAAGGAGGTTTAACAAAATCAGACGATAGACCTCAATATGAATTTACAATGCCAAATAATGAAATTACTGTTAATGTAACTTTAAAGGATATAACAGATACAACAGGTTATAACAAAGTTACAATTAATAAACCTGAAGGAGTAGTTGCATATTTATCAAGATATAGTTTTAAATATGATCCAAGTGTAACTCCTAAAGAAAGAATTTGTCTATATATTTCTAGTGTTGCTGAAGATGATAAACTTGAGAGTGTTAAAATAAATGGTGGCACCTGGTATGATTATGGTTCAAAACTTTATACATATGAAATTATACCAGTTGATTTAACTATCGATATTCAAACTACTAAAAGTTTAGCAAACACCGATTTTACATTAAGTGTTGCAGATTATTCTCAAGCTACAATAACATTTGAAGATAATAGAACAACCGCTAAACCTGGTGAAACAGTTAGATTTAGTGTTAGTGGCATTGAAGAAGGCTATCGAATTGCTTCTATTCAAGATGTCGGATATAACATTACATCTTCAGATATTACTTTAGTGGATGAAGAAACTTTAACTTATGAATTTATTATGCCTGCTGCTAATGTAAATCTATATGTTTCTGTTGAATTAATACCAGTAGAATACACATTAACTATTACAAATAACACAGAGTATACAATTGAATTATTAGATCTAAGTACTTATGATTATATAACTGTTGGAAGTGAGCCACTTAATTTAGTCGCTGGCTATCAATATCAAGTAACGACTGAAGGAACAGTTAGTTTAACACTAAACGGTGAACCACTTGATAGCACAACATTTACTATGCCAAGTGAAAATTCAACTTTAGTAATTAATCCAGTTCAAACATATGGTTATACATTAACAGTTGGAGAAGAAGATTCTGGAGAAGTTGGTTTATACGAATATAACCCACTGTGGGGAGGGTTAGGAAATCAAATACTTTCTAACCAACAATTAGTGCCTGGAAAACAATATATTGTTGATATCTATGCTCCTCAGGCAACATTAACACCTGTAGTCTATGTTAATGATGAAGTTGCTGAAGTTTATGGTGAAGGTGGTGGAGCTTGGGATTACATTTTTACAATGCCAAACGAAGAAGTGTCAATTGAAGTTAGATGGGAAGAATCTGAAGTAATAGAAGAATATGGATGGTCATTTGAAGAAGTTAATGGTGAAGCATCTGGTGTGTCATTATATCCTAAAGGTTCTTATACACCAATACAGCTAGAAGGAACAATTCCTACAGGAACAGAGTTAACACTTAAAATCGATACTTGGGGTATGGAGAATGCCAATGTTTCTAGTGTAACATTAAATGGTTCACCTTTGACTTTAGTAAGCGAAGATATGGGAATGTTTACTTATGATTGTGTAATGCCAAACGAAGAAGCTCATTTTGTTATTACATATGGTGAAGCTACAACTGGTGGAGATACAGGTGAAGAAACACCTACTTCATTGGACATTAGTTATACAATTAATGGCACAGGCTTATCTAAGGATAATATTGTTACTATGGGTTTAAGTGATTCAGGTGAACCAACTCCTTTAACTGGTCCAATTACACCAAATCAAACTTTATATGTAACTTTTATGTGTGATGAAGGATATCAAGTAACTTCCTACGATTTAAATAATACTGCCTATTTAATGAATGAATCTTTAGGTGACTCTGGTTTTCTATTGATAACTTCAGGAACGACGGATATAGAAATTACCTTTGTTGTAGAACCTACTTTAAATTAATCTAAATATGATTTATAAAAGAACCGTCAAAAGAGCGGTTCTTTTATTGTTTTATTTTATTTGTTAGAAAAAAGATTGTAAAAATATTATTTTGAGATACAATTTAACAATTGAAATCGGAAGCAGGAGAAAAGAAGTATGAAAAAGAAATTGTTATTAGCTCAAAGTCTTGTCTTAGCTCTAAGTTTTGGAGGTTTATTACTTACTGGTTGTGGAGATGATTCTCAAACCGAAAATCAAGTAACATCGACTAGATTAGTACTTGATACCACTAATGTTAAAAAAGATTTTATAGTCGGAGAAGGCTTTACTGCTAAAAACTTATTAGTTTATGAAGTTGAAACAATTGATGGAGTAGATGGCGAAAAAGTTTTAACAGCCAATTACTCTTTATCAATTGAAGAAGGACAAATATTAGATAGAGATGATACTGAAGTAATAGTTAGATCTACTAAAGAAAATGTTAGAAGTTCTTCTTATGAAATAAATGTCACTTCTGGAGGAAGTGGAATTAGTTTAAGTGAAAAAATTAATGAAATACTCACTAAAAGATCTTATACAGTAAATACACGTTTATCTGCTTATAACAATATCTGTGAAATTAAAGGACGAGTTGTTGATACAACAAGTATTGATCAAGAAAATGGTTATACTGGAGTGAGCTGGACAGGTGATACTAGTGGAATTTATCCAGATAGTGATGTCGCTTTAAATGAAGGTCGTCAGATAGGTTATGGTGAGTATAATGGTGAAACTTTCCAATATGTCCTTAATGATGAAGGCGAGATAAGTAGTACAACACTTCTTTCTTCTATGGGAGGATATGCTAAAGATGCTGGTATTTTGAACTATAATGATAGTAGAGATTCTTATCAAGCTCGTATATCGACATATAACATATTTTATGGTTTAGAAGATGTAGCAGAAGCTTCTAATGAACTCGAATATATTGAAAATTTAGAACCATATGATGGAAGTACATATAGATTTTACTTTGATGATGAAACATTACCTCATAAGTGGATATTTGGTTTAACAGGTGATCCTTACGCAAGTTATAACCCAGCATATACTTTTGAAGATGGATATGCAGATATTACTACAAATTCTGATGGAACATTAACTATTGAAACATATGAGCCTAGTGGTGAAGTGCCAACTTTAAGATCGACAGTTAGTTTAATTGGAGAAACTCATATCGAAGAACTAGAAACTTTCTTGGAAAATCCTGATTTTGGATTTAACGGGGATGAAACTTTGGCTGAAATTAGTAACACTTTTTCTACTTCAGGTAATAATGTTTTAATTACAGATACAACTAATGCTGATAGTCCTATAACTATTGGAGTTATTAATGATAAATATGTTTATGGAGTTGAAAGAACTTTAGAAGCTAGTGATGAAAGTGGTGAAACCACTTTAATCAATCCTTTAATAACTACAAATAATGATTTTATTTATTTAAGTGAAAATAATACTTTAGGACTAGAACCTGCATATTATTGGTATAACAAGACTTTAATAGGTGAAGAAACTGAGCATATAGTTTCTACTTCATCGTATAGTTCTTTAACTGAATGTTTGATGAATGGATTTAACCCTAGAACATTTAGTGTTTTAGCAAACGCTTATCAATTTTTTGATACTGAAGTCGCTAATGAAACTTATGTATATACTAACCCTCGTTTATCGACTTCAGACACAAATAATTTATATAGATTACTTGGCTTAAGTGGTACAAATTATTCTATTTCAGAATTAGTTTTAACTGTTGATGATTTAGAAAATAGCACATATTCATTAGAAATTCATGGAGTAAGTGCCGGTGAAAGTGCTGAAACTTTAATTGGAAAAATCACTTTTAGTGATTTTGGAAGTGCTAGTTTAACTGAAGCTGAAGAAATCTATAATTCTTATAATAACATTGCTTAATTAGGAGAAAATATGAAAAAACAATCTTTATTAATATTAACTTTATTAAGTGTTGGTTTATCGGGATGTAATAGCGAAACTGTAGATTATGGCCAATTTAGTAATATTTTTTCTAACTTACAAACTGGTTTTAGCGTAAGTGGAAGTTTAGTTAATAATGTTACTTATTACACAACCTTAGATTACACGGCTATTGATGAAAATCATCCTGCTACAACTCATACTTACGAGTACGATTTAACTTATACCAATACAGAAAATTATCAAGGTGCTGATAGAAGATATTATGAAGTTATCGATGGTGAAAGAAATTATCTTCAAGGAGAAAATACTTATAACGATAATGGATATGTAATGATGAATTACCTCGATTATGATAATAGTGTTTACTCCGATGGTGAGGTTTATGATGATAGCTATAATAGAACACCATTTAGCGCTAGTTTATTAATCGATCCTTTTGCATTAATGGATTTAAGTGATTTTACTCCTTTATCTGATGGAACTGGAGTAACTTTAAACGCTTTAATGTCTACTATCTTATTCTCTACTTTCTATTCAAATATGGATGATATACCTAGTGATATTACAGTAAGCGAAATAACCTTCACTTATGATGGGGATAATTTAAAGGGCAGCTTTACAAGTGCTCCTTTTCAAACTACTGAAACAAGTGAAGAAGGTACTTATAATTTATATGCTGAATATCGCTATGAAGGAGAATTTACTTTAACAAATATTGGAACAGCTAATAGTAAAGATTTAGTTAGACCTGAACCTGAAAAACCAGAAAACGCTCCTTTAGCAAATGCTTTAAAAAATATGAAAAACAGTGATGTAACTGTTTATAGACATCTATATCCTGTTGTTAATGGAGAAGAAGTTCAACAACAAGAATGTGTTAATATGTATTTTGATAAAGATACTTTTAGCGCATATAATCAATGCTATGACGCCATTCAAACCGAACAACAAGTACCAACTGCACCTACTGCAAATGATTTTTATATGTATAGTAGTGAAGAAGATGGTCGTTATTTAATGCCTTATGTTCAAACTGGGTATAATGATGAAACTGAACAATACACTTTTGGAATAGGTGGATCTTATTCTAGTTTATATGGACTAAGCTTCTATGATTGTTTACCTTTACTTTGTAACGATAGTAGTGATTATGTAGTAAGTGCTAATACTTTTAACAAAAATGAAGATGGAAGTTATTCACCAATAAATGATAATTTACCTTATATTGGTGTAGAACTTTTAATTCCTCCTTTTGCGGCTGTTAGTTGGGTTGCTTATGGATATACAACTGAATGTAATATTTATTTAACAGAAGATGAACAATATATCGACCATGTTGATTTTTATTACGATGATGGTCAAGGAACTTTAGGACTTTTAAAACTAACTTATTCAAATGTTGGTACAACCGATGTTCCTTTTGATATTACTGTTGCTTAATGAGGTAAAACTATGAAAAAAAGAAATTATATATTTTTAAGTTTATTACCACTTTTAGTATTAAGTGGGTGTAATAGTGAAAATAATAATGAATCTATTGTTAGTAGAAATATATCTAGTTTAAGACAAGGATTTAATTTAGATGGACAGATTACACAAACTAGAATTGAATTAAATAATACGTCTTTAGAACCTCTTCCTGGTGCTAGTGAAGAAACTAATATTTACAATACTAATTTTATTTTCCAAAACAATAATGGTCTAATTGGTTATAGTAAAGAAAGCTCCCAACTTATGGGAGGTGTTGAACTTGGCATGGAAGACTATGAATACTATTGTGATGATGAAGGTTTTGCATATAACAAAGAACTTAATTATAAAAATGAAGTAGTTGATACTTATCCACTTAGTTTTAATAGAAAGGTACCATATTATGCTAATGGTTTTTACAATCCTTTCTTGATTTTAAATGAAAATGATTTTACTTTAAGTACTACGAATAGTGCTAGATATGATCTTAATTTAGAAAAAACATCAATTATAGCTAATAATTTACTATATAGTTTAAATAGTGGATTTTTTGGTCAAGTTCAAGAATCTTATGTACTTTTAAGTGGTGATGATTTCTCGATATTTACTATTCATATGAGTCCTCGTATTATGACTGAATTCGATAATAATACTTATACTACTAAATATTATGAAGTAGAAAATGTCGTCAATTTTTCAATTAGTAATATTGGAACTGCTAAATTAAATGAAGTTACTCCAATTGAATCTAAAAATAATATCGAACTTCAAAGTGCTTTAGATAAAATTACTAATAATTTTACATTAACAGTTAGTGATTCCTCTTTAACAGAAACTAGTGACTATTACTATGATGGAAGTACAATTTATGTCCATAAGTATAGAGAAACTGATAGTCCAGAAGTTAATTTTGAAACAGACTTTTATTTAGCAGAGGATAGTGAAAATCCAAATGGATATTTATATGGATATTCTTATGATGCTGAAAATCAAAGTTTTGTTCAAAATACTGAAATAGCTAGTTTTCCTCTAGCTTATCAAGGAGTATATTTCTATAATGATTATTTACCTATTATTAGTGGTATAAGTGCTGACTTATTTACTTATGATAGTGAAAATAATTTATATGTTGGTGATGAAAGTGCAATAAATGCTTTAGTTAATTGTTTTATTCCTAATTTAAGACCATTTTATTATGAACATGCTGCTAATGCTAGTAAGGTAGCGATTAGATTAAACGATAATAATGAAATAGATTATGTTACATTCACTTATGGTTATATGGATGAATTTAGTGGCGAAATATTTAATGGTGAAGTTAGAGCTACCTATAAAGATGTTGGTGTAACGGAGAATCCAGCCTTATGAAAAAGAAAAATTATTTAGTTTTATCTTTAATTGGAGCTATTGGATTTGGATCAATTTACTTATCTAGTTGTAATGAAAATCAAAATCAAGTAGTTACTAATGCGACACTAACATATAGTGCTCCAACTAATGCGACTGTCTCAGCTTATAAAAGAGTCGATGGTGTTTCAACTAAAGTTGATTTAGAAAGCGATTCTTTTAATGCTGGTGATGTTATATATTTAAGTGTCAATCCAAGTGATGGTTATCAAGTTAATACGGTTAAATTTAATGGATCTTTAGTGCGTGGAGAAAATGATATTTATACTTTAACTTTTGTTGAAGGCACTAATACTTTAGAAATTGAAATTAAATTTATCGAAACTGATATTGATGATTTTTCTTTTGAATTTAATGATGAAACTAAAGAAGCAGTAATTACATCTTATTCTTTAAATGGGAATTTCCCTAATCCTTTAGTTATACCTGATGTAGTAACTAATAATAATGAAGAATATAAAGTTACTGGAATAAATGTAGGAGTATTTTCTTCTAGTGGAGTTGAAGCAATTGAACTAGGTGTAAATATTAAAGATGTTAGTGGCATTACATTTTATGATGCCCCTAATTTAACTACTTTAAGTGTTAATGAAAATAACCCTAATTTTAGTAGTGAAAATGGTATTTTATATAATAAAGATAAGACAGTTTTAATTAGTGTCCCTTCTCAATATGCTTTAAATCCTAATGGAAGTAGTGATTTTACAATTAATGATAGTGTTACAAGTATAGGAGAATACGCTTTTGCTAAAAATAGATCTTTAAAAACTTTTAATTTAGGAAATAAAATTACTAGTATTGGAGAATACGCTTTTTATAATATTTTTAATTTAAAAAGTATTACTATTCCAGATAGTTGCTTAATTATACATGATTACGCTTTTAGTAATTGTACTTATTTAAGCAAATTAAATTTAGGGAAAGGTGTAAAAGAAATAGGACCTTATGCTTTTCAAAGCTGTCCCGAACTTTTATATTTAGATATTCCTGATAGTCTAGAAGTTATTGATGAAGCAGCTTTTACTAGTAATAGAAAACTTTTAAGAATTAGATTTGGAGAAAATCCAAGTTTAAAAGAAATAGGAGTCATGGCTTTTTCAATCTGTGATGCTTTAAAAGAATTTATTGCTCCAAGTAGTTTAAGAATTATTAAAGAAGGTGCATTTAATGTTTGTAGTCAAATGACCAAATTGGAGTTAAATGAAGGGCTTGAATCTATTTTAGATTACGCATTTGAAAGATGTTATAGACTTCCTAGTTTAGTTATTCCTAGTAGTGTTACTACTATTAGAGGAAATCCATTTAGTGGGTGCGAACTTTTAACTGCTACAACTTTAACTTTTGAAGAAGGTTCTAATTTTGTTAATGATAATGGAGCAATTTATACTAGTGATTACAAAACTTTACTAGCATTACTTTATAGAGCACCTTTAACTGATGGGGTTTATGAAATAAAAGATGGTTGTGAAGTTATTGATGATTACGCTTTTTATCTAAATATTAGTTGTAATAAAGTAATCATTCCAACTTCAGTTAAAACCATTAAAAAAGCTTTCCAAAATTTATTATCAGGAGCCTTTAGTATTGAATATAAAGGTCTAATGAGTGAATTTTTAACTATTGATATTGATAATGCTTGTTTAGTAAATACAACATTAGCTGGCGAAGGGGTAGTGTGCTTAGATGGAACACTTCCTTACGATGATTTTATTGATTCTTCAGTATTTGAATAATTTACATTTTATCAATATTTTTTAGATTTTATTAATGAGGTATTAAGTTAAAATTATTGTCTTAATACCTTATTTATTCTTTATTATCATTTTGTAGTTTATTGGGAGGGAGAGTATGAAAAAAAGAAATGTAGTGATGTTAGCCTCTAGTATACTTTTAGGATCTTTCTTAGTCATTCCAAGTTTAACTTCTTGTAATAGAAATGCTGATACTACTTCTTATAGTATCAAAGTTGAAGGAGAACATGTTAGACTTGGTGGATTACCTGATAGTAGTCGTAGTGGTAGACAAATTTCCTTTATGACAATGATTGATAATGGTTATCAAATTGGAAGCGAAGGAATTAGTATTAATACAACAAATGGTGAGATGGTTATTCTCATCAATAATAATGATGGTACTTATAGCTTTACTATGCCTAGTAGTGACATTGTAATTAGCGTAGATATAGTTGAAGTTACTACTCCATATGATGTAATGCAAAACTTAACTGATGACGAACGCTACCAAGTAGTTGTTACTGGTACAAAGAAAGGATTTTTAGATCAAAATACGATGAATGTTAGTAGAATTATCGATGTTAGTTCTAATGCCTTTGTCTTAAATGATTATAACTATGGTATTGCTACTGGATATATTAATTTAAGAGATGGAGCGGGTAGATTTGTTTATGGAACTTCAACCGAAACTGGTGAACAAGAATATGGCCAAACATATTATTTAGAAGCTGGTAATGGTGAAACATATCAAAAATATCAAGATGGTCCTATTTATGTTCTTAAAGATTTGAGCAATAGTGGTTTAACGCCAATTCAAACTAACCCAACTTATGATTTTGTTTTAACAAATCAAAATTATGCTGATGACTTTAATGATAGTGTGGTTTGGGGATATTATGCTGGGTTAACAGGAACAGCTTATAACTATTTAACTAGCGCAAGATATACCGCTATTGATGAAGGAACTTTAAGAGTTGATCTTAAATATAACTATACAGATAGCACTGGTAATACTATCGCTTGTGACTTTACTTTAACAGTTTACGATGATCCTCAAGATTTTGAAGATTACGATGTAATAACTACTAGCCAAGTTGAAGAAGACTTAAGTAGTGATGATTTTACTCATAAAACACAAGATGAAAAAACAAGTGCAACTTATAAACATGATGTATTAGATGCAATTTCTTCACCTTATTCCATTTTAGAAACTTCAATTGGTTTTTATGTAGATCAAAGTCAAACTCAAGTAGAGCAAATAGATGGTCGACTCTATTTTAATCCTACTCCAGGTGAAGAATACATTGTTTTTGATGCTGGGGAAGATAATCCTCAAGAAGGCGTGCTACCAACAATGTATGGCTTCTTTATGAAAGATGGTGCTTTATGCATGGCTGATCAAAATTTACAAACACTTGAATTTGGATATAATGTTGCCATGCCTAAAGAATCTATGGATTTAGTAAAAGAAATAACTGGTAGAACAACTGATTTTGGTGCTATGAGTTATGTAGTTTCAAGTGTTGCTCAATTTGCTATTAGCCTTGATGAATTTGGTTTAGTTGAATTCCAAGATTACTATGAATTAATGAATGATTCACTAACATCAGTTGCTGCTAATACAAATTACTATTGGGTAACCGATCTTTATAATAACAATACCTATACTCAACAATATGATACGACACAAATCGCACCATTTTACATGGTAGATAGATCTTATTGTGGTACTGGTATAAGTGTTAAACTTAACGAAGAAACAAATGAAGTTGAATCAATTGGCTATACTCCTTTACTTTTAGGAAATGATGGTAATAGTATTTATTCATTTGAAGACTTTTACACATATGGTGGCTTTGGTGAAACTAGTGCTAGATTTGACGCGATAAAAGATACTCTAGAAGAGTTACCAAGTGCTTAGGTTAAAATTGGAGGTTTTATGATTAGGAAATTTAGATATTTATTTTCACTTCCTTTCTTTACATTGGCTTTATTAGCTTTAAGTAGTCATACAAATTTACATACCTTGGAAGAAAGAAATGAAGATGCTATTGTTTATTTAAAAAACGGATATAATAAATCTAATTTTTTAAATGAATTAAGAAGCGTAACGACTAATTTTAGAGTCAAAAAAGATCTTTCTTTTAATTTAGCTAATGGCTATGTTATAGAAATAAACGATCAATATTTAGATGAAATTAAAAAATTATCTAGTGTTGATTTTGCTACTTTCGACCAAGTTTTAAGTACGACAAGTTATGATGAAATGGTTGATAACTATAATTCTTTTAGAGTTTACGACCACTTAGATAATAATTCTTTTAGAGAAATGAATATGGTTAATGATGGTTCTTCAAAGCTTGGTGAAGGAACATTAATTGCTGTATTAGATAGCTCTTTTTCAGTAGAACACGAGGCTTTTGCGCCATTAACTGGTGAAGCTGAGGCTAATGCTAAATATACTCAAGAAGAAATTCAAGCATTAATGAATGATGGTACGATTGCTACTGGAACTTATGTGAATAGCAAGATTCCTTTTGTCTATGATTACGCTAATGATGATAAAGATGTTGAAAGTGTTTTATCAACTCATGGAATGCATGTCAGTAGTATTGCTACAGCAAATGGTGCTTTTACTGGTGTTGCTCCAAATGCTCAACTTGCCTTTTTAAAGGTTAGTAGTGATGGGTCTTCAGAACAAACTATTAGAGATCAATATATCGCTGAAGCAATGGGCGATGCATATGATTTAGGTGCTGATGTTATCAATTTATCCATTGGTAGTGATTTAGATGATTTTGTTGAAACTGCTACAAATTATTTAGTTAATAGATTAAAGACTATTGGTACAAATGTTAATATTGCTGCCGGTAATAGTGGTAAGGGAACATTTAATAATAGTGGTGTTTATAAATTTAATACAACCGATACAGTTGAAAGTGGTATTTTAGGAAGCTATGCTTCAGCAACAACCGGAACAACTGTAGCTAGTAGTAATCTTATTGATGATAATTCACTTAATAGTGCTGTGAGTGTTTTAAATGTTAATGGTTCATCTTTAGATGATTTAAAAAATAGTGAAAATGTATCTCAAGTAGGCTCCACTTTATCAGGTACAGATCAACTTGTCGATTATGTATTTGAAGGAAATGATCAAAATAATACCACATATACAAAAGAGCAACCTTTTAGTGGTCTTGTTAGAGATATTAATGCTATTGCTATAAGTGAAGAATTTGGTGGAACTCATACCGATCGTTATATCGATTTACCTTATATTGTAATTCCAGGAATTGGTGCTCAAGATGGTGATGTTGATGGTGACGATTCTGATATTAAATTAGATAACGATTATGCTAGTATCGATGCTCTTGGTACTGGTGAAAATAGCCCATTAAATGGCAAAATAGCTGTAATTAGAAGAGGAAGTTTAGCTTTTGCTAATAAAGTTATAAATGCTGTTAATAGAGGTGCTATTGCTGTAATTATTTATAACTATGAAGGTAGTGGAGATGCTGGAAGAATGGATCTCACAAACTTACCTGAAAATTTACAAGTTCCAATTTATTATGTAAGTCAAGATGATGGTGAAAATTTAGAAAGTAAAGCTATTACTGATAGTGAAACTAACATTAAATATGGAATGCTTAGGGTTTCCCAAGATCAAATTTCTACTTTTTCAACCGATGGTGCAACTAGTAATTTAGAGATGAAAGTGGAAATTACTGCTCCAGGTGAACATATCGCCGGTGCTATAAATGTTATTGAAACAACTTATGATGATGAAAACTATGGATTAGGTGCAGTAAATGTCCCAGTTAATGAAAGAACCCCAACATATAATTCATATATGTATTTGAGTGGAACTAGTATGGCTAGCCCAAACTATACCGGAGCTTATGGTTTAGTTTTAGGTGATAAACTTGCTGAACATCCTGATATGAATGAAGAAGAAACTATTGAATTTAAAAATTTAATGAAAGCAAGAATGATGTCAACAGCTGAAATTTTATTTACTAGTAATGGTGCTCCAGTTTCTACTAGAAGACAAGGGGCAGGAGAAGTTGATATTTCTAATGCTCTTCATTCACCTATTTATTTATCAACTGCCGAGCCAAAAACATATGAAGATAGTTATAATGGTGAATCTTCAACTGCTTCATATTATGATGGTAAACTTGAACTTGGAACTTCTACAAGAGAGGGAAACATTGCTTTTGATTATATGATTCATAATGAAAAGGGTGTAACCGATACATTAAATGTTTCTTTATATGTTACTGTTCCTGAACTTCTTAGATATGATAAAGCTAGTGAAACATCAACTGAATTTATCGGAATTGATTTCCAATCAACTAATCAAAGATTAGTTCAAAAAGTTAACTTAGGAACTGTTACTTTAACTGGTGAAGACACTCAAATCGCTAGCGTAGATTACACTTTAAGTGATGAAGATATTGAAGAAATAATGAATCAATTTGAAGATGGTATGTATCTAGAAGGATATTTGACTCTTGAAAGTGATCCAAATAGTAATTCTGATATCCATGTCAATTTACCTTATTTAGGATTTATTGGTGATTATCAAAAAGGTAGTGCAATTGAAGAATTTGATTTTGAAAAAGAAGAAGGTCGAATTTATCCTAGTGACCTACTTAATAATGCTTTAGAAGTAACTGGTATTAATCGTCCTAATGGTAATTTCTCTTCAACTATTAATGTTGGTAGTAATATATCTAATGTTACTCGTTTTCTCAATAATACCGAAGATGTAAATGATGTATATTTACCAATTCATGGTGAGGAAATTGATGGAACTTATCATATTTATGCTGGTGCAAAAGGTATTGCTGATAATTTATATATCCAAACCTTTGTTAAACGTAGTATAGAAGATAATACTATTACGATTACTAGAGAAGGTAGTTCAAGCCCTGTAATTACTACTAATTTAGTTGATAGTATTTATTCTAGTGGTGGTATTTTGTATAAGTCTTTAGCTAGTAGTGATTTAATTGGTAGTGGAATAGCTGCTCATAGAGGCTATACAGTTATAGATTTATCTAGTCTTGAAGAAGGTGAATATAATATGACATTCGCTTTTGAATTAGCTGCTGGATTTACTCAAACTAGAAATTATGTATTACATATTGATTACGATAACACGATGCCATCAATCACTTCTTATAATTATAATAACGATACTAAGACGCTCGATATTGGATTTACTTCAAGTATTTACACTTTAGATGTTAATGGTGTCAGGGCTTCTAGAGTTAGTGATACTCAAACTGATTTTACAATTCAACTTGCTAATGATACTAATACAACCGATAGTGTTACCTTACTTGTTGAAAGTAATAATTACTATAGTTTGATTGGTGTTACAAGTTTAGAAACTTATCACGATGATAATACTATTAGTTATCGAGATGCTACTTTATGGAATGGTAATATTAGAAATGGATATTCTATTGAAGTAACTAGTGAGCCATTTAATGGATTTAACGATGGATTACCTTGTAGTTTATATTCGTTCTATTTATATAATGCTAGTGGTAGAGCAGTCGATTTAAGTGGAGATAACTTTATTTATACTTTAACTTTACCTAGCGAATATACTTCCGTTGATATTGAAGTTTATGCTTCTACTAATACTGGTTTAGCTAGAATTGATAACTTTATTAAAAATGGTAACTTCCTATCCTTTACTAATCCTTTAGGAACTAGTGAGGTAATTATTAAAGCTAAATCTAATTTCTCTACCCCAACAAATAATAATAGTACAGTTATTATTGCTGTAGCTTGTAGTGTTGGAGGAGTGGTAGTTCTAGGTGGAGTAGGGACTGGCTTATATTTCTTTCTTAAAAAGAAAAAAGGAAAAGTTAGCGAATAATAGTTAAAAAATATAAAGCCTAGATGTTCTAGGCTTTATAAATAAATATATGGAAAAAAGAAAATTTAGTATTAGAGATATCTTTAATTTAAGAAATTTGATTAAATTTATTATCGCTTTAGTAGTTGATGCTTTATTTATAGTTATCTTTTTATGGATTAAAGGATTTAATCTAGTGAATCTAGTTGATGCTTCTTTCATTGCTGGAGGAATTACTTTCTTAGTTGGTGGTTTTCAAATTGTTGCAAATAGTGGATTTTTCGATGTTATCGTTGTTGGGTTTGCTAATTTAAGTGCAGTTTTTAAAAAAAACGGAACTAAGAAATACGATGGATTATATGAATATCGTTTAGTTAAAGAAGAAAAAAGGTTTGACAATAAATACTCTAGTTTAAGCTATTTCTTAGCTGGAATTATATCTTTAATTATTTTCTTAATTACATATTTAAATTTATATTGATACT
>JADIMY010000080.1 GCA_017694345.1 Candidatus Onthovivens merdipullorum
AGAAAATTACTAGCGCGATGAAACTTATCGCTAGTAGTAGATATAACAAGCAAAAAAATAGTTTTGAAGCGAATAAACTTTACTTAAATGAAATGACTAATGCTATTAAAACTTGCTTAAAATTTGTCGATTATTCAAAAGGTCATTTACCAACTTGTTTAATCGAAAATAATAGTAATATCGATTTATATATCTATATCACTTCTACTTTAGGATTATGTGGAAGTTATAACTATAATTTAGAAAAGCTTGCAGAATCCCACTTAAATTTTAATAATGATGTAGTTTTTATTGGAGAAAAAGGATATCGCCATTATAAAGAGAAGGTCCATCACGCTTATAATGAATTTTTAAATTTACTCGATAATTTAACCTTTTCTAATACTAATTTATTTAGACATTTTCTCGATAAAATTTATCGAGAAAATAATTATCGATCAATTTATATAATTTATACTAAATACATAAATTCATTTAGTACCATAGCAACGATCGAAAAACTTTTACCTTTAAAAGTTGATATTGATAATAATTTAGATATAAAAGAACCTTTATTTGAAGGTAGCGTTAAAGAAGTCACTAATTTAATTGTTCCTCATTATTTTGATGCTTATTTATATCACTTATTACTTGAAAGTAATTTAAGTGAACAAACTTGTAGGAAAAACTCAATGGAAAATGCTACTGAAAGTGCTACTAAACTTATTGATTCCTTAAGTTTAAAATATAACAAAGCTCGTCAACAAAGTATTACGAATGAAATTACTGAAATTATAAATGGTAGTAGTAATACTACTTCTACTTTTTAAAAATAGGAGGTGAATATAATGTTTAAAGAATACAAATTAAATCCTCGATTAAAAGAAGCTGAGATCGGTTATGTCGTTCAAGCAATTGGTCCAGTAATCGATGTAAGATTTCAAAATGGTTTAATGCCTTCTATTCGAACTGCATTAAAAGTTAATTTTAAACATATGGATGAAGATACTGAACTTATCTTAGAAGTTCAACAAGATATCGGTAACGATACAATTAGAACAATTGCCATGGGTCCTACAGAAGGTATTCAAAAAGGATTAAAAGTCATTAATACCCATGAACCTATTAAAGTTCCAGTTGGATTTAATGTTTTAGGAAGAATGTTTAATGTTTTAGGTAAACCAATCGATAATAAAGGTGAATTTACTCCTAGTGAACTGCATTCAATTTATAACGAACCTCCTTTATTTAGTGAACAACCTACTACTTCAGTGGTATATGAAACTGGGATCAAAGTTTTAGATTTACTTTGTCCATATTTAAAAGGAGGTAAAGTTGGTCTATTTGGTGGAGCTGGAGTTGGTAAAACTACTTTAATACAAGAATTAATTCATAATATCGCCACACAAAAACAAGGTACTTCTATTTTTGCTGGTGTTGGGGAAAGAAGCCGTGAAGGAAATGAATTATATAAGGAAATGGAAGAAAGTGGAGTTTTAAAAAATACTGCCTTAGTTTTTGGTCAAATGAATGAATCTCCAGGAATAAGAATGCACGCTCCACTTAGTGCTTTAACTATGGCTGAATGGTTTAGAGATGAAGCTCATCAAGATGTACTACTTTTTATCGATAATATCTTTAGATTTACCCAAGCCGGTAGTGAAGTTAGTGCTTTACTTGGTAGGATGCCTAGTGCAGTCGGGTATCAACCTACTTTAGCTACCGAAATGGGCCAACTTCAAGAGCGTATTGCAAGTACTAGAGATGGTTCAATTACTTCAATTCAAGCAATTTATGTTCCAGCAGATGATTTAACAGATCCTGCTCCTGCTACTACTTTTGCTCATCTAGATGCTAAAACAGTTCTTGATAGAAATACAGCTGCTTTAGGAATTTATCCAGCTGTCGATCCTTTAAGCAGTTCAAGTAATATTTTAGATCCTAATATAGTTGGCAAAAAACACTATGAAATTGCTAGAAAAGTTCAACAAATCTTAGAAAGATATAAAGAATTACAAGATATTATTGCTATTTTAGGTATAGATGAACTCAGTGATGATGATAAATTAATCGTTAATAGAGCTAGAAAGATTCGTAACTTTTTAAGCCAACCTTTCTTTGTTGCTGAACCATTTTTAGGTACTAAAGGTAAATATGTTAAGCTAGAAGATACGATTTCTTCTTTTGAAAGAATTCTTAATGGAGAAGGTGATTCTTTACCTGAAGCAGCCTTTTTATATGTTGGAACATTTGATGATGTTTTAAATAAAGCTAAAGAACTAGAAAAATGAGCGATACTTTATTTAATTTAGATATATTAACACCTACTACTCATTACGATGTTAAGAAGGTTAAAGAAGTAAAAGTTATCACAGATAATGGTGAAATTACTATTTTATCTCATCACGAAGAATATTTAGGTAATGTAGAGATTTCTTTACTCGTAGTAGTAAATGAAGATAATACTAGCGAATATTACGCAGTTAATGGTGGAGTCGTACATTTTGATAATGAAGCTAATACTTGTAAGTTAATGTTAAATAAAATTTATAACGCTAAAGACATTGATTTAGAAAAAGTAAAACAGCAAAAAGAAGACGCTTTAAATAAATTAAAATCTAATTTAACTAATTATGAACATAAAGAAGCTGAAAGAAGCTTAAGAAAAGCTTTAAATAAACAATTAATAAAAGATTTATATGGAAAACAATAATTTTCTTTATCCTTCTAGAAAAAAGTTATTATCTACTTTTTTTATTGTAGATATTCTTTTATTTTTAATTGTTTATTTAATTTTTGGAAGTAAACTTTCTTATTTTAAAGAAGGTGCTGATATTAGTGGTTTAATTACTCGTGATGTTATAATTTTAGTTATCTATATTGCTTTAAGTGCTCTTCTATTATTTATTTTATTAAAGAAAAACTACTACCAAATTACTAATTCTTCACTAGTTCACACCCGTTTTAATAAAGAATATGTTTATGACTATAATAATATTTTATATATTGATGAAGAATATACTAATAAACATAAAACACTTCTATTTTATACAAATAAAGGTGATTCAAGATTTTTAATTTTAGATAAAGATGAAATAATTTTAAAAACTTTAAAAAAGAAATGTAAAAATTTAATGACTAAAGAAGAATATCACACTAAATTCCCAAATGTTAAACTTTAAAAATACTTAAGTTTTGCAAGGTTTTTAGTTAAATTTACTACTTTTAAAAAGCTAATTAAAATAAAAATAGTTCTAGTTTTTTTAATTAATTAAGTTTAAAATATTGAGTATGGAAACAAGAATTATTGAATATTTTGAATATGAGGATAAGTTAGTTAAAAACGATTTAACTAGTTTTACTAACGATACTGAAATTCATGGTAGATCTTGGCTTAATGTTATTAATCCTACTCAAGAAATACTTCAACAACTCTCTTTTAAAACAGGAATTAATCTTGACTTCTTACTCACTACTTTAGATGAAGAAGAAACCGCTCGTATCGATCGAGAAGATGGTGATACATTAATTGTTTTAGATGTTCCTTGTAC
>JADIMY010000081.1 GCA_017694345.1 Candidatus Onthovivens merdipullorum
TTATTACATCATTTAAAATCTAAAGATATTTATAAATTAATTAAATAATTTTTAGATTTTAATTTTTTCTAATAAAGTAGTTTTATCCATAGTCTTTTTTAAGACTATTTCATTACCTAAAATTAATAAAATATAGAAAATTCCTAAATAAATTGGCATCACTTTAAAATCTATATATTGACCAATTATTCCAAATAATGGTGCTGCTGAAACATTAGCAATATAAGCGCATCCGATTTGGACATTCATTACATTTTGTGATAATTCTTTTGTGAATCGATTAGGGGTAGCATGAATTATTCCAGGATAAACCGGTGCACAACCTAATCCAATTAAAGTTAATCCCACAGGTAATAGATAAATATTAAAACCAAAAGATAAGAAAATAATTCCAAAAATTAAAATTCCTTCTCCAATTCGAATCATGTTTTTATCTTTAATTTTTAGGCTTAAAATTCCTGATAAAAATCTACCAACAGTAATTCCTACATAAAATAAAGTAGTCCAACTTGCGCTAAGAGCTTCACTTACTCCATATCCATAATGCACTAAACTAGAAAACCATAAGGAACTAGTTTGTTCAATAGCGATATATGAATAAAAGGCAATAATAGCAAAAACTACTCCTTTTATTTGAAAAGTCTTTAAAAACCCAATATTTTTTAATTTTTCAATATTAACAGGTTCCTTTTTATCAAACTCAATTATCACCTTTTTCCAAATTGGAAAAGCTAAAAAACTAATTAAACAAATCACTCCTTGAATAGCAGCTAAAACAAAACCAGCAATTTTATAACCATTATTACTACTAGCTATAAAACCACCAGATATCAAAGGAGAAATTAAAGCACCCACTCCCCAAGAAGCGTGAAGCCAATTTAAATGTAAAGCTTTATAATGTAAGGCAACAAAATTATTTAAAGTTGAATCGATTGCCCCTGCTCCTAATCCTAAAGGAATAGCTGCTAAACATATATAAACAAAATTACTTGCTAATCCAATCGAAACTAAACCAATAATTGTTAATAAAATAGATAAAGAAACAACTCCATAAGGTTTTAATTTTTTTATCAAAAATCCATTTGCAAAAGTTGAAACTATCGTCCCAAAAGAAATTATTAAAGTTATTACTCCTTGTAAAGATTCTCCTACTCCTAAATTATTACTAATTGAAGGCCAAGAGCTTCCAATAAATGAATCAGGTAATCCTAGAGATACAAATATAAGATAAACAATAACTAATAGTAATATCGACATAACGGTTCAAAATTATAGACTTTTTAAAGACTAAATCAATCAAAATTTTGTAAAATTTCTTAAGTATAATTCATTTAAGATTAAGTTAAAATCTAGTATAATAAGAAAGATTTTAAGGAGATTTTAAAGATGGAAAAAGTTATGGCTGTCAATGCTGGTAGTTCCAGTCTAAAATTTAAATTATACGAGATGCCAAGTGAAAAAGTTATTTGTAGTGGAATTGTTGAGCGTATAGGATTCGATGATGCGATATTTAAAATTAAATATAGTGGCAATGAACACAAAGAAATAACTCCAATAAAAGATCATAGTGAAGCAGTTAAACTACTTCTAGATGGTCTTATTAAATTTGGAATTATTAAACATTATGATGAAATTAAAGCAACAGGTCATCGTATTGTTCAAGGAGGAAGCTATTTTTCTAGTAGCGCAATCATTAACGACGATACTTTAAATAAAATTAGAGATTTAATACCTTTAAGTCCTTTACACAATCAAGCTGAACTTATTGGAATTCAAGCATTTAAAAAAGTTTTGCCTAATACTCCAGGAATTTGTGCTTTTGATACCGCGTTTCATCAAACAATGACTGAAGAAGATTATACTTACGCAATTCCTTATGAATATACATTAAAATATAGAATTAGAAGATACGGAGCTCATGGTACTTCTCATAAATATTTAAGTGAAGAAGCTAGAAAATTTTTAGCTAAAGATAGTGATGACCGTATGATTATTTGTCACTTAGGAAGTGGAGCTAGTTTAAGTGCAATTCATAATGGAAAATGTGTTGCTACTTCGATGGGTTTAACCCCTTTAGGTGGAATAATGATGGGAACTAGAACTGGTGATTTAGATCCTAGTGTCTTTAATTATGTGGTTAGTCAAACTGGTAAAACTAGTGAAGAAATTTATCAAGAATTCAATAAAAAGAGTGGACTATTAGGTGTTAGTGGAATAAGTAGCGATGCTAGAGACTTAATTAAAGCTGAAAGTGAAGGCAATAAAAGAGCTGCTTTAGCTAATAAACTTTGGGCTCGTCGCGTTGCTGATTTTATTGGTCAATATTATGTTAGACTTGGTGGATGTGATATTTTAGTATTTAGTGCTGGAATTGGAGAAAATAGTCCTGTATATCGTGAACTTGTATTAGAAAATATTAAAGAAGCTTTACATATTGAATATGATAAAGAACTTAATAATTCTACAATCGGTGTTGAAAGATTAATTTCTACTTCTACTTCAAGTATTAAAGTGGCTGTCATTCCAACCGATGAAGAAGTAATGATTGCTCGTGATGCTTACAATATGTTACTTAAGTGATAATTATGAATTGCATTAAAGAACTAAATAAAAAATATAAAGATACCTATAAAGAAATCTTTAATCAAATTAAAAAATATAAAAAGATTGCTATTTTTAGACACATTGTTCCTGATTTTGATGCACTTGGAACTCAGTTTGGTCTTTATACCTTTTTAAAAGATAATTTTACTGATAAAGATATCATTGTTTTAGGAGATAATCACACAGTTTTTACTCCAAAAATTTTTCCTACAATCAATAAAGTTAGTGATGAATGGTTTAATGAACCATTTTTAGCAATTATCGTCGATGTTGGCGATAAAAAGCGTATCGCTGATCCTCGATTCGAAAAAGCTAGTTTCAAAATTAAATTTGATCACCACCCTGAAACTGAAAAAATTTTTGATTTAGCTATTACTGATACATCTATGTCAGCTGCTAGTGAACTTGTGACTAATTTTATTTTATCTTTACCAAAAAAATATACTTTATCTAAGCTTGCTGCTACTTATTTATATACTGCACTTGTTGGAGATAATGGTAGATTTCAATTTTCAAGTACTTCTCCTCACACATTTGAAATTGCTGAAAAATTACTTTTAACTGGAATAAACATTGTTTCAATTTATGCAAACATGTATGAAAAGAAAATTGAAGATTTAGAAACTATAAAATTTATACTTAACACATATAAAGTTTCACCTTTAGGTGTCGCTTACTATGTATTAACAAATGACGATTTACTTAAACTCAATTTAACTAGTGATAGAGGTAAAGAAAATGTAAATTTCTTTTCAAATTATGAAGGAATTAAAATTTGGTGTTCAATAACCGAAGATATCACTGAGCCTTGTTTTAGAATTTCTATTAGATCAAGAAATTATGTCATTAATGAAGTCGCTACTAAATTCCAAGGTGGTGGACACGCTCAAGCTGCTGGTGCTCAAATTAAAGATTTAAGTGAATTACCTTGCTTTATTAACGCTTTAGAAGAAGTTATAAAAAATAAGGATAACAATTAATTTGATGGATTTTATTCCTTTACATATATATAGTGGATATTCTTTTTTAAATAGTGGAATTCTTTTTAAAGATCTCGCTAACGACGCTATTAAAAAAGGTTATAAAATTTTAGGCTTATCAGATTTAAATGTTTTATATGGCTTCCCTTTATTTAATAAAACACTTACTTCTAATTCCTTAACTCCTATTTTTGGAGTTGATTTATATATCGATAACAATTTATTTACACTATATGTTAAAAGTGAATTAGGTTATCAAAATCTATGTTATATTTCTACATTTTTAGAAAAAAAAGGCGGGTTTTGCAATGATTTTGAAGAAATTAAAGACTATTTAGGTGATTTAATTTGTGTAATTTCCTCTAAAAAAAGTAAGTGCTTTAAAACGATTAATGATAACTTATTTAAAGAATTTTTATTTAAGATAAAAAATTATTTTAATGATTTTTATATTGGTATAGAAATATATTCACAAGAAGATAAAACTAAAGCAAGTTTAATTGAAGAATTTGCTTCACTTTATAGCATTCCTTTAATCGCTTTTCCTTTTATTCAATATTTAAATAAAGGCGATGAACTTAGAGTAAAAATCTTAAAAGCAATTAGTAAGGATACTGCTATAGAAACTATTGAAGGTGAAGTCTCAAGTGAATACTATTTAAGAACTAATGAAGAATATCACTTATTATATAAAGAAAGTTATATAAATGAGTTATCTAATCTAGTTAAAAAAATAAATTTTAATTTTAGCATTAAAAGAGGCGAACTTCTTCACTACACTGAAAATCTAAATATATCTAGTAAAGACTTATTAAAAAATAAAATTTTAAAGAGTCTAAAAGCTCATAATATCGATTTAAATAAAGAGACTAAATATCGTAATCGACTAAATAAAGAGTTCTTAATTATCGATAAAATGGGATATTGTGACTACTTTTTAATCGTACAAGATTATGTAAATTATGCTAAAGATCGCGATATTCCAATTGGTCCAGGTAGAGGCAGTGCTGCAGGTAGTTTAATTGCTTATTTGCTAGGAATAACTGAAGTTGATCCACTAAAATTTAGTGATCTTCTCTTTGAAAGATTCCTCAATCCAGAAAGAAAATCAATGCCTGATATCGATATTGATTTTAGCGATTTAAGGCGTGACGAAGTTATTAATTATATAATTTCAAAATATGGGCGAAACCGAACTGCTAGAGTTATCGCTTTTCAAACAATTGGGGCTAAACAAGCTCTTCGTGATGTAGGAAGAGTCTTTCATTATCCAACTAGTGACATTGATCAACTTTCAAAAGCTATTCCAAATAATTTTAAACAAGGCAAATATACATTAGACGATTGCTTAGTAATTCCAGCTTTTAATAATTTAATTAAAGATGAACATAATAAAGAAATCTTTTTAAAAGCAAAAATGATTGAAGGATTCCCTCGCCAAAAAGGGCTTCACGCTGCTGGAGTTATTATAAACAATAAGTCACTTTTAACTTCTTTACCTTTAACAATCCTAGATGAAAATACTTATGTTACACAATATGAAAAAGACTATTTAGAAGAACAAGGCTTCTTAAAAATGGATTTACTTGGTTTAACTGCTTTATCAACTATTGATAATACGCTCAAACTAATTAAAAAATATAAAAATATTGATTTAAAAATGAGCGACATACCTTTTGATGATCAAGATGCTTTAACATTGATTAGAGAAAATAAAACAATGGGAATATTTCAACTTGATACCGGACCAGCAAGTAGAGGAATAAGTTATATTAAACCTACTTCTTTTAATGATATCGTTGATTTACTAGCATTAGATAGACCTGGTCCAAGTGAACAAATTCCTTTATATAGCGCTAGAAAAGAAGGTAAATTAAAAATCAATTATTTAGATAATTCCTTAATTCCAATCTTAAAAAATACCTACGGAATTATCGTCTATCAAGAGCAAATTATGCAAATTGCTAGGGTTTTTGCAGGGTTTTCACTTTCAGAAGCAGATATTTTTCGTAGAGCAATTTCTAAAAAACATTTAAATGATTTAGAAAATATTAAAGAAAAATTTTTTAAAGGTGCTATAAAACAAGGTCACAAAAAAGAAACAATTTCCCAAATTTTTGATTTAATTTTAAAATTTGCAAGTTATGGATTTAATAAATCGCATAGCGTAGCTTATGCGATGATTTCAACTCGTATGGCATATTTAAAAGCTCATTATCCTTTAGAATATTATTGTGCTATTTTAGAATCGCAATACGGAAGTAATGATCTTAAATTTTCTAAATACATCACTGAAATAAAAAGGATGAAAATTACAATCTTAAACCCAAATATTAACAAATCTTCTTTAAGATTTACTATTTGTAATGATGCACTACTTCTTCCTCTATTAAATATTAGTGGATTCCCTTCTAAAGTTTCTATTTCTATTATTGAAGAAAGAAATAAACATGGATTATTTAAAGATTTTTTAGATTTCGTCATAAGAATGTCATACACGAAAGATAAAATTACTGAACTTCAATTAAATAAATTAATCGATGCTGGTTGTTTTGATACTTTTAATATTAATCGAGCAACCTTAAAAGCTAGTACAACTGATGCTTTACAATACGCTTCGACTTGTATTTATAAAGAAGGTAATCTTTTAGATGATTTTGGATTAAGTTTTAATTACACCTATAAAGAAGAAAATAAAGAAGAAAAAATGGAAAAAGAATATGAAGCTTTAGGAGTTTTAATAAGTGATTCTCCTTTTTCTAATTTAAAAATTAATCCAAAAATTAAACTAACTGATTTTGATAAATTAATTAAAGATAAAGAATGCATAATTATCGGTTTAATTAGCCAAGTAAAAACTGTTCAAATTAAAAAAGGTCTTCATAAAGGAGAAATAATGGCTTTTGTCGACATTTATAACGAAGTAATGGATAATATAACAGTTACTGTTTTTAGTGAACTATATACCAAACTTATAAATATACTTACTAAAGATCAAATCATTTTAATTAGAGGAAAATTAGAGATTGATAAAAATGATAAAAGATCATTTTTAGCTTCTAATATTGTTAAAGCGGAGGATTATAGTTATGAATAAAATAATCATCGTCGATGGAAATTCATTATTATTTAGAGCGTTTTATGCAACTTATGCTATCGATAAAGAAAAATTGATGAGAAATAAAGATGGTGTGCCAACTAATGCAATCTTTGCTTTTTCAAATATGATTACTAATTTGTTAAAAGAGCTCAAAGAAGGCGATGGAATATTTGTCGCTTTTGATGCTGGAAAACACACTTTTAGACATAAAGAATATAGTGAATATAAAGCTAATCGAATTAAAGCTCCAGAAGAATTATTTATTCAAATGCCAATTGCTCGAGAATTTTTAGACTCTTTAAATATTAAATATTACGAAACTGAAGATTTAGAAGCTGATGATATCGCTGGTACTATGGCTTTAGATAGTGAAAAAGATGGTTATAAAGTTGAAATTTATACAAGCGATAAAGATTACTTACAGTTAATCGATGACAATATCACTATTAAGCTAATTAAAAAAGGTTTAAAAGATGTTAAAGATATGACTTTATCATCTTTTAAAGAAGAATGGGGCATTGAACCTAAACAAATCGTAGATTATAAAGGCTTAATGGGAGATAGTAGTGATAATTTAAAAGGTATTCCTAAAGTTGGTGATATCACTGCTAAAAAATTAATAAAAGAATATGGAAGTTTAGAAAATATCATTAACGCTGCTCCAACTTTTAAAAGTAAAATAGGTGAATCAATTATAAACTATCAAGAACAAGGAAAAATGTGTAAACATCTTGCTATTTTAAAACTTGATACAACTTTACCAATCAAAGTAAATGATACCATTTATAAAGGCTACGAACTTAAAAATATCACTGATTTTATTAATAAATATGATTTAAAAAGTTTAATTAATAAGCTTCCGATTAATTTAAGAAAAAAAGATTTAGCTTTAAAAGAAATAACTTATAAAGATGTTAATAATATTTCTAATCTAAATGTAAGTGATAAAATCGGAATTAGTGTCGATACGAGTAATGAAAATTATCACTTCACTACTTTTTATGGTTTACTTTTTACAATTAATCAAAATACTTATTACATCTCTAAAGATAATTTATTAAAAGAGCAAAAACTTTTAAATATTTTAAAAGACAAAAATATTAAAAAATACGCTTTCGATTACAAAAGAATTAAATATGTTTTAGAGAATAATAATATCGAGGTTAATGGCTTATATTTCGATTTATTAATCGCTAGTTACTTACTCGATTCCAATTTAGCTCCACAAATTGAAAATGTTTTATCTTTTTATTCAATTGATGTAAGTTACGCTTTTAAAAATGAATCTTCTTTGTTTTTAAATAACGATAACTCCACTTTACTAGAAGCTATAAGTAGCTACTACAGTTTAAATTTATACGATGAAGTTATCGAAGAAATCAAAAATAAAGATGAGTATGATCTATTAGAAAATATTGAACTACCTTTAACAAATTTACTAGAATCAATTGAAAAAGAAGGTTTTCCATTAAATAAAGATGAACTTATTGAAATTGGTAAAATTTATAAAAAAAAATTAGATAAGGTTGCTTATGAAATTTATGAAATGGCAGGTAAAGAATTTAATATTCAAAGTCCTCGTCAAGTCGCGCAAGTACTTTTTGATGATTTAAAACTTAAAACTAATACCCATAAATCAACATCTGTTGAACATCTTAAAGAACTTATCCCACTTCATCCAATTGTTTCTAAAATCTTAGAACACCGTAAATATTCTAAACTTATCACGACTTATGTCGATGGTTTAATTCCTTATATTGGAAAAGATAATTTAATTCACGCAACCTTTAATCAAGCTCTTACTAGTACAGGAAGACTATCAAGTAGCGAACCAAATTTACAAAATATTTCGGTTCGAGATGAAGAAAGTAAACTTATTCGAAAAGCTTTTCATTACGACGACCCTAGTTTAAACATCATTTCTCTAGATTATTCGCAAATTGAGCTTAGAATTTTAGCTCATCTATCGAATAGTCAAACTTTAATCGATGCTTTTAATGTTGGCGAAGATATTCATGAAATTACTGCTAGAAAAGTATTCCATATTGAGGGTGAACTTGATCCAAGTTTAAGAAGAAAAGCTAAAGCGATAAATTTTGGAATAATTTACGGAATAAGTGATTGGGGACTAGCTGAACAAATAAATGTTTCAGTTAGTGAAGCTAAAGAAATAATCACTAATTTTTATAACGCTTTCCCTGAAATTAAATCTTATTTAGATAGCTTAATAGAAAATGCAGTTACTAAAGGATACGCTTTGACAATGTTTAACCGTAGACGCTACATTCCAGAAATTAATAGTTCAATTTATCAAAAAAGAGAATTCGCTAAACGAGCAGCAATGAATGCACCAATTCAAGGTAGTGCTGCTGATTTAATTAAAATTGCAATGATTAAAGTAAACAAGGCTTTAATTAAAAACAATTTTAAAGCCAGAATCATTAGTCAAATTCACGATGAAATTTTAATTAGAGCTGATGATTTTGAAAAAGAAAAAGTA